>CABSEJ010000155.1 GCA_902476765.1 uncultured Blautia sp. | reverse complement strand
CAGCCATTGATGGAGCAACAAGGTTTAAACAGATTACAAAAATTATGCTGCCATTAATCTCACCGATTATATTATTTAACTTGATTATGCAGATTATCAGTGCGTTTAAAGTCTTTACAGAATCCTATATTATCAGCGGCGGAAACGGCGGTGTGTTAGACAGTCTTCTGTTCTATACCCTTCATATCTATAATGAAGGATTCGGAAAAATGCGGATGGGATATGCCAGCGCCCTTGCCTGGTTCCTGGTTTTTATTATAGGAATCTTGACAGCCCTGGTATTCTGGGTTTCCAAAAAGTTTGTTTATTATGATTGAAAGGAGGATGGGCTATGTATAAGAAAAGAAAAGTATTAAGCATTGTAAAGTTTGTTGTACTTTTAATTTTTGCTCTTGCTATTTTGTATCCTCTTTTCTGGATGATTAGCAGTTCGTTTAAACCGGAAGCCAATATCTTTAAGGATCTGGGACTGATACCCAAGGAATTTACCATAGAGAATTATTTTATCGGATGGCAGTCTAACGGAAGGGTGACTTTTTCTACATATTTTAAAAATTCCATACTGGTTTCAGTATTGTGTGTAATAGGCAACTTGCTGTCCTGTACTTTAGCGGCTTATGCTTTTGCGAGACTGCATTTTAAGTGCAAAAACATTTTATTTGCTTTAATGATGATGACTTTGATGCTGCCTCAGCATGCGATTATTGTTCCTCAGTATGTATATTTCTATCAGATGGGATGGATTGACACTATTATTCCCCTTGTACTGCCGAAATTTTTGGCGACAGATGCCTTTTTTGTTTATCTGCTGATTCAATTTATACGGGGAATTCCAAGGGAACTAGACGAAGCGGCTATTGTAGATGGATGCAGCTCTTATGGGGTGTTTTTAAGGGTGATTCTCCCGTTATGCCAGCCGGCTTTAGTGACTACAACCATCTTTACTTTCATGTGGTCCTGGAATGATTTCTTTACACAGATTATTTACCTAAGGTCGGCGGACCATTATACAGTAACACTTGCACTGCGGATGTTTATTGATTCTACGGCCAGAAGTGCATACGGAGCAATGTTTGCGATGTCTACGCTGTCTATTATTCCCATATTGATTTTGTTTATCTTTTTCCAGAAGCAATTGATAGAGGGTGTAGCTACCAGTGGTTTAAAGGGGTGAAATTATGCTGTTGCTTGCAACATCTTCCTTATCCTTTGATGGATTTGAGAATAATAATTTTCGGTATCTTTTTGAAGAGGCGCCGAAAGCAGGATACCGTAGAGTGGAATTTAACTGCTGGTATGCCTCGTCTCTTACTCCGGGACGAATCCGGGAAATGAAAAAAAGATGTGAGGATGCCGGTCTGACGCCGGTTGCCCTTCATGTTTCAGCATTTGGGGGATGTACGCCGGAACTGCTGGCACTGAATACTGCCCACAAACTCAGAGCCATTGAAGCTGCTGTAGAACTGGGCTGCAGAAGGGTGGCTGCATCTGGTATGGACAGCTCTGAGACGCTGGATGAGATAGTAGAAGAGCTGGAAAATTTAGTTCCGGCAGCAGAAGAGGCAGATGTGCTTCTCTGTCTGGAAAACCACTGTAGAAATATCCTGGCAGGAGGAGAGGATTATGACTATATTCTGCAAAGAATCTCCAGCCCAAATATAGGAATCTGCATTGACGGAGGCCATCTGGAGGCTGCAGGAGAAGATATCCCCTCTTTTATTGACCGGTTTTACAAGAAGATTAACCACATTCATTTAAAAGAAAATAAGGTTTTTGGGAAGAAGACTTTCTGCCGCTTTCAGAGTGGAGGCACAGACAATGAAGCTCTTATACAAAGACTGCTGGACAGGGGGTATTCCGGCTATATGTCTGTAGAGCTGTCGCCGGAAATTGGTGAAAACGGTGATTTCACACCTTTCACTATAGAAGATAGGAGAAAACCCGTAGAGATGTTTGCAAAATATGAAACGCTGCAGGGGGATGACAGATGAAAACAATAATTATTGGCGCAGGAGGCATTGCCGCACAGCACTGCGAAGCTTTAAAAAAACTTGGAATCACCATTGAGGGAATATATGATTTGGATTCCAAAAGAGCCATAGCTTTAGCAAAGAAATACGGAAGCAGAGCAATACAAAATATAGAAGAAGCAATGGGACATACGGATATGGTCCATCTTTTGACACCTCCTTCCACAAGAAGGGAATATGTGAAAATGGCAGCAGATGCAGGTAAGCCGATTCTTATGGAAAAACCAGTTTCCGTTACCCTGGAAGATGCGGAGTATATGGAGCAGTATACAAAGGAGAAAGGGATTCCCTGTATGATGGCTTTTACGCAGAGATTTCGGAAGGGATATGGGATTGTAAAAGAATTAATGGAATCTGGACAAATGGGGGAAATTACCCAGGCTTTTTGTCTGCGGATGGGGCCGGGGCCAGGTTTTGACGGCAATCTTAAGGCAAGCTGGAGAACAGATAAAAACTACGTCTGCGGCATGTCAATAGAATCGCTGTCCCATGATATAGATTTTCTCCGGTCTCTGGCAGGGGAAATTGTGAAAGTGGAGGGCCAGGTAAAAGGTACTGTAAAAGAACTTCCGGACTTTGATAATAATGCGGCGGCTGTCCTTCGGTTTGAAAATGGCGCTGTAGGAAGCATTACTGCAAGCTGGAGCTCTCATATCGGGTACAATATCAAAGGGATTATCGGGACAAAAGGTTCTGTATTTCTTCAGGGTGACGATATATGGAATACCGATCAGGCAATTATAAAATTAAATGGGGAACATCAAGAGGTTCGGAAAATCTATGATATTTTCCAGGAGGGTGAAGGTTATCTGGAAGAAAACAGATGCTTCCTGAGATGTATTCAAGAGGGAATTCCAATCCCCTGTGATTTTTCTGATGGAAGAAGAGTCTTAGAAATATCAAGAGAAATACTGGAAACATCTGAATGAAAAAAGAAAGGAAAGACTATTGAAAAAAGGAATTTGTCTTACAGCAATCTATCCGGAGGCCATGTATAACTGCAGCCTGCTTTTAGGTCTACTGGAGCGTACCGCACAGGAAAAGATATTTGACTGTGTAGAATTTTATTTTCAGGGTACCAGAGAAGAGGAGTATGAAATCCGCAGCCAACTGGAAAAACTAAAGCTTTCCGCAGTCTTTCACGGAGGATTTCCCATGAAACGAGACCGGATAGACATTTCTGCAAAGGAGGAAGGAGAGAGGCTTAAAAGTGTAGAAATATGCAGCGCCTTGTATGAGAGCGCATGCAGAATGGGGGCTGATAAGATGCTGATTTTAAGCGGTCCTTCCTGGAATGTAAGGGATGAGGAAGGGCTTATCCGGCAGACCAGGAAGTCTCTTATGGAGCTTGCAGGAAAGATAAAAGACGGAAGTCCGAGCCTGACGCTGGAATACTTTAATGACCAGGGAGAGCCTTGGCTGGCGGTTGGGGATATTTTGCTGGTAAGAAAGATATTTGAGGGCATGGATTTGCCTCGTGTAGAGATTACTTTTGACACCAGCCATACGATACAGATGAACCGGGATATCCTGAAATCTTTCCGTATACTGCGGCCCTGGATCCGGCATCTGCATCTGGCAAATTCTGTATCTATGGATCCGGACAGCCAGCTTTTTGGTGATAAACATCCTCTTTTTGACGCAAAAGGGGGAGACTTTTCCTTAGCGGAAATCAAAAGGCTGTATAGCATACTGAAAGAAGAAAATTTATTGGAAAATGTAGAAATCTGTTCTATGGAAATTATCAGCAGGGGCAGCGAAGAAAGTTATTATCGGGAAACCTGTAAACAGGCAGAGAACATATGGAATTAAATTATTAGGAGAAAAAATTATGAAAGCAATTGTGAAAGAATCAAGAAAACCGGGATTTTCTATGAAAGAGGTTCCGGTACCGGAAATTGGAAGAAACGAAGTCCTGATTAAAGTGGAAGCCTCGGCGCTTTGCAGATCAGACGTAGATGTGTGTGAATGGACAGAACTGGTAGACAGAGCGGGATATGCACTTCCTTTTATTATGGGGCATGAGTTTTCCGGTACTATTGTAAAGACTGGTGAGGATGTACAGGGATTCCGGGAGGGAGACCGGGTGGCAGGCGAGACCCATATTCCCTGCGGTTATTGTGAAACCTGCCGTACAGGAAACCAGCATATCTGCGGAAATCATATGGGAGTTTTAGGACGTACGGTAGACGGCTGCTTTGCGGAATATATAGCTCTTCATGAAAAGGCGCTGATTAGGCTGCCGGATAATGTAAGCTTTGAAGAAGGGGCTATTCTGGAACCATTTGCTACAGCCATGCATGCAGTTTCTAAGGCGAATCCTTCAGGAAAAAGCCTGTTGATTGCAGGGGTAGGAACTATCGGCCAGATGGCAGTGGAAATCGCTAAATTCTTAGGATGTACAAAACTTTTTGCCGTAGATATTAATGATTATAAGCTGGAAGAAACGAAAAAAAGAGGTGCAGATATTGTAATAAACGGCACCAAAGAAGACCTGGTGGAGATTGTAAAAAGAGAGACCTATGGCTATGGAGTAGATGCTGTAATTGACTTTACGGGAAGCCAGTATGTAATCAATCAGGAAGTAGAAGCCGTTAAGATTGCCGGAACCATTGTGCATGTGGGAATGGTAGAGAAACCGCTGACTTACCATAATTTTATGTATGGAGTGGTATATAAGGAGCTGATTGTTACGGGTATCTTTGGAAGGCGTATGTATGAGACCTGGACAGAGGTTATGAATATCTTAAAAACCGGTAAGATTGACTTAAAATCTTTTGTGGCAAAAGAGATGAAGCTGGAAGAGTTTGAGAAAGCTCTGCAGGACTTTGCCTCTGTTTCAGGAAGGATTGTTTTTAAAGATTAGGAAACGGAAGAGGATGGAGGTTAATATGATATATAACAGCAGAACTGAGACTATGGATGGAAATACTGCCGCAGCAACAGCCTCCTATTACTTTACAGAAACAGCAGCGATCTATCCTATCACACCTTCGTCGCCTATGGCAGAAGTTGTGGACAAATGGGCGGCTGAGGGGAGAAAAAATCTGTTTGGCCAGCCAGTTAAATTGATTGAAATGCAGTCAGAAGGAGGTGCGGCGGGAGCCCTGCATGGAAGCCTTCAGGCAGGCGCTTTATCTACAACCTATACCTCCTCCCAGGGGCTTCTTTTGATGATTCCCAATCTTTATAAAATTGCCGGGGAGCTTTTGCCGGGGGTACTGCATGTAAGCGCCAGATCTCTGGCCTCAAATGCCCTGAGTATTTTCGGAGACCATCAGGATGTCATGAGCATCCGGCAGACGGGGATGGCCCTTCTGGCTTCCGGAAGTGTACAGGAATGTATGGATCTGGGTTGTATTGCCCATCTTGCTGCCATTGGCTCCAGGATTCCTTTTGTTCATTTTTTTGACGGCTTCCGTACTTCCCATGAGATACAGAAGATCCAGGTAATCGAAGGGGAGACTTTGGCGGATATGATGGATTGGGACAGTGTCCAGGCCTTTCGGGACAGGGCTTTAAATCCAGATCATCCGGTGCTCAGAGGGACAACGCAGAATCCTGATATTTTCTTCCAGGAGAGGGAAGCGGTAAATACATTTTACCAGTCTGCGCCGGAGATTGTGCAGGAATACATGGATAAAATTAAAGAGGCAACTGGAAGATCCTATCATCTTTTTGATTATTACGGAGCGGAGAACCCCTCTTTGGTGCTGATTGCCATGGGATCTTCCTGCCAGGTTATTAAGGAAACAATCGATTATCTGAACGGTCAGGGGCATCATTACGGGCTGCTTCAGGTACGGCTGTTTAGGCCTTTTTCCAAAGAGGCTTTTCTCCGGGCGTTTCCCAAAAGCGCAGAAAGGGTAGTGGTTCTGGACAGAACGAAAGAGCCGGGGGCTTATGGAGAACCCCTGTATCAGGAAATCTGTGCGGTATTCAGCAGAGAAAAAAATCCGCCTAAGATTATAGGCGGGCGTTATGGGCTGGCATCTAAAGACTTTACACCCCAGGATGTGGCTGCGGTTATCCAAAATGGAGAAAAGGAGACCCCTCTGGATGGATTTACTGTAGGAATCCTGGATGATGTGACGCATCTGTCTTTAGAGCCGGATACCAGCCTGCCGGATACTTCTGCGGCAGGTACAGTGAGTTGTAAGTTTTGGGGATTAGGTTCTGACGGTACAGTCAGTGCAAACAAATCCGCAGTAAAGATTATCGGAGAGCATACGGAGAAATATGTCCAGGCTTATTTCTCTTATGATTCAAAGAAATCAGGGGGAGTTACCATTTCCCATCTTCGTTTCGGAGACCAGAAGATCCGGTCTTCTTATCTGATTCAGCATGGGGATTATATTGCCTGCCATAATCAGTCCTATGTACATACCTATGATCTGCTGGAGGGAATTAAGGAAGGCGGTATTTTCCTGCTGAACTGCCGGTGGACAGACCAGGAATTAAACCGTTGTCTTCCCCTGTCTATGAAGAAGAAAATTCTGGAGAAAAATCTTCAGTTCTATACCATAAATGGAGATCATATTGCCAGAGAACTGGGCCTTGGAAAGAGAATCAATATGATTATGCAGACGGTATTTTTCCACCTGACAGGAATCCTTCCTGCAGAGGAAGCAAAGGCATTTTTAAAGGAGGAAGTAAGGAAAAATTATGGCCATCAGGGGCAGGCAGTTATAGACATGAACCATAGAGCGATAGAAGAGGCCCCTAGCTATATTCATCAGGTGAACACGCAGATTTTCGATTTAGAATCCAGGGAAGAAGAGAAAAGGGAACAGAGTACAGGAGAGCCCTCTCTGGACAAATTTCTGCATCAGGTAATTCTGCCTGTGAACCGGCAGCAGGGAGATAAAATTCCAGTCAGTGCTTTTATGGGAAGAGAAGACGGGACCTTTCCCACAGATACTACTCAGTATGAAAAAAGAGGTATTGCCCTGGAAGTTCCTGCATGGGATCCTGAGAAATGCCTCCAGTGCAACCGTTGTTCTTTTGTCTGCCCCCATTCTGCTTTCCGGCCTGCCCTTCTTAAGAAAGAGGAATTGGAAAAAGCGCCTGCCAGGGTGAGAGAAGAGGCAAAAGCAGCAAAAGGTCATCAGAATCGATATTTTTATATGGGATTTTCTCCTTTGGATTGTACAGGATGCGGAAACTGTGTGAATATCTGTCCGGCAAAAGAAAAAGCATTGACTATGGTGCCTTTGGAGCAAAGCTGTGAAAGGGAAGAGGCTGTTTGGGAATGGATAAAAAACAGAGAAAATGAGGATATTTCTGACAGAAAACTTACTGTAAAAGAAAGTCAGTTCCGGACGTCGTATTTTGAATTTTCCGGAGCCTGTGCCGGATGCGGCGAGACCCCTTATGCAAAGCTGGTGACGCAGCTTTTCGGAGACCGGATGATGATTTCTAATTCTGCAGGATGCACCACTGTCTGGGGAGGAAGCGCTCCGGTAGTGCCTTATAAAAAGGATAAAAAGGGCCATGGACCTGCCTGGGGATTTTCCCTGTTTGAGGATAACGGGGAATATGGTCTGGGAATGTATCTTGGATATCAGACAATTCGCCAGCAGGTAAGGGAAGAGGCCCGTATCTTAATAGAAGAACTGAAAAAAGAAGGGGCAGAAGGCAGTCTTTTATATAAAACGCTCTGCAGCTGGGAGGCTGGATTTGATCAAGGCACAGGGGCAAGAGAAAGAGCAGATAAACTTATAGAATGTCTGGAAAAGGAACAGGGAAGAGGGCGTGCAAAAGCCCTGTACAAGAGAAAGGATTTTCTGATTAAACGGTCAAATTGGATCTTCGGAGGAGATGGATGGGCCTATGATATTGGCTATGGCGG
>CABSEJ010000154.1 GCA_902476765.1 uncultured Blautia sp. | reverse complement strand
ATTATACACATCTTTATCAGCGCTTTTATAATCATTAGGATTAAAATCCGGCTTTGACACCATAGCCAGCACCTTTCCGGTACTTGGCTCAATGGCCACCACCACGCCGTCGTTATTGCCCAGGGCATTGTAAGCCACCTGCTGCAGCTTGGCATTTAAGGTTGTCACCACATTATCTCCCGGGTTTTTATTGTCCAGAATCTGGTTTTTCACCTGGTCCACATAGTTACTGTGAGAGGTCATAAGGGAAAAATTAGCCACAGATTCCAGACCTGATTTACCTTTACAATCATAGCCTACGGTATGGGCAAAGACTCTGCCGTAAGGGTAAACCCTGGTTTCGTTACCCTCTTCATCTGTCTGGGTATAAGCAAGGGTCTCTCCCTCTGCAGAGAGAATACTGCCCCTTGTAATCCTGTCTGCATACTGGTTCTGCCTGGTGTTATAAGGACTGCTGATAACAGAATCCCTTTTCGCTGTATTAAAATACACAAGATAGCCAATCAGGGCAATGAAAATCGCCACAAAGAAATAGCTGACAATAGCATATTCCCTGTTTTTTGTACCCTTAGCCTTCTTTTTCTTTTTTCCCGGCAAATCCCTGTCACGTCTCCCCCGTCTGTTATATTCTTTCTTTTTGCTTTTCAAATTCTTCATCCTCGTCTTCTCTCAAAATATAAAGTCCCTGTATGATGGCCAGCATCATAATGGTTCCCAGAGCCGAGCTTCCTCCGTAGCTTACCAGAGGAAGGGTGATACCCGTCATGGGGATAAATTTGGTAACGCCTCCTATGGTAAGAAAAACCTGGAAAGCATATTCCGTACCCAGGCCCAGGGCAATAAGCTTATAGAAACGCTTTTTGATTCTCAAAGAAATATTCACCACCAGCAGAAACATGCTCATACAAATAAGCACCATACAGATGGCAAACAGGCCTCCCAGTTCCTCGCAGATAGCTGCAAACATATAGTCCTGCTTTACAAAGGGAATCATCTCAGGGGAGCCCTGGCATAAGCCCATGCCGAACCAGCCTCCCGTGCCGATGGCAAAAAGTCCCTGGACAATCTGATAACCTGAGGTTTGGTAAACGGAAAAAGGGTCTTTCCAGGCCACCACTCTCTGCTTCACATGGGAAAACAGAAAGTAGGCCAGAACCGCAGCTCCGGCTCCGCTGCCAAAGCCGGCCAACAGGTACACCGGTTTCTTGGTAGCCACATAAAGCATAACCACATAAGTGACAAAGAATACCGCTGCGCTTCCCAAATCCCTGGAAAGCACCAGAATTAACACATACGCCGCCGCCACTGCGGTAGTTATTACATGGTCCTTAAAGGTTGCACTTTTTTTATAAAGCCTGCTGGCTGCAAAAAATACAAAAATAATTTTTACAAATTCAGAGGGTTGAAAAGCAAAGCCTCCGATTTGTATGTTGATTTTAGCTCCGTTTACATTATCTCCCAGCACCAACACCACTGCCAGCATAAGAAATCCTGCTGCAGCATAAAACCAGGTCCATTTTTTCAGGAAATACATTTTCCTTATCATAACCGGGATAATAAGGGCCAGCACAGAGGCCCCTGCCACAATCATAAGCTGCCGGAAAGCGGAATCTACATCCAGTCTGGCAATCATAATAAAGCCTATAGACAGCAGCATGCACATATGATTGAGAAGTAGTATGGAGGCCTGCTTATAAAATAGCCGGTACAGCACCTGCACGGCTATGAGGTATATAATCAGAGCCCCAAACATATAGATAATTTTTACTTCCTCTGTGTTCAGGAAAATCACCACAAAAGCTGTAAAATTCAAAAACAGAATGAGAAGAAGCTGTTTTCTTAGAATATAACGTTTATCGTAATCATCCTCGTATCTGAATACCATAAAGCTCTCCAGAGTATAGAGAGCTGCCAGTATCAACAGCAGATATTTTGACAGTTGAACAATAATATTAAGCACTTTTTCACCTACTCCACACCCCGCCGGAAATGGCCTCTGGTAAAGGCAGGTATTTCCTGGCAGGTAATCTTTTTCTTATTTAGTGTTTTTTGTCCGTAAGCCTGTCCGAAAAGCTCCAGAAGCTTACCTGTTTCCCTGTAGCCCTCCTGGGTAAAATTCAGACGCACGGCCCGGACTCCGGTTTTCAAAATTTCCAGGGCTTCCTCTAAAAGGCCTGTGGGGACACTGTTATAAATCACATTATAGCAGAAATCACAGTAGGATTTTGTCAAAAAACGCTGACCTTTTCTGTCTTTCAGCCAGATTTCCCCTGGTTTTCTGTCACACTGACCACAGGTCTTTTTCAGGCACTGGGCAGAAACCATCATAGGATAATATCCATATACAACCATTTCACTGTTGTCATTAGACTTTTCTCCAATTTCTCTGCCGTTTAGTTCCAAAGGCAGGGTGGTTCTTTTTACTCCCAGGTTCTCTAAAAATTTCTGGGCCTGGTCGTTAAAGCTGTACACAGAGTAATCGCAAATGGTTTTCTGCAGCAGCCCCAGTTTTTTCAGATATCCCAGTTCTTCCAGATTTCTAACCAGAAAACCATCCGTCTGCTCTCCCAGTCTTTGAAAGATTTCTTCCTTTCCTTCAAAACAGCCGTCCCGCAGTATATGAGGCATTGCCAGATAAAATGCCTTCCCGGCCTGCCTGGCCCTATAAGCCGTCTCTTCTACGGATTTTTCCAGATTCTTTCCGGAAAAAAGAGAAATTTCCCCATAAATTCCCGTAAGCCAGGAGGATTCCAGTGCGGCCTGAAGCTGTTCCTCCGTATGCAGGGCTGCATAGATTTCCGTTCTGTCCTTTGGCCTGAAATCTTCGGCCGCTTTTTCCCGGATTCCTCCTCCATTTTCCATGTCCGGGCTTTTTTCTTCAAGTTGTCTTCGAAACTGCTTCAGGTATTCCTCCTGCAGCCGCACCAGCCCCTGTCTGCGAAGCTGGTTCAGACTCTGCATAGGGAGAAAGGACTGCTGGTCCGTACAAACCTCCAGTTCTTCAAAGCAAAAGGGCGTATCCCCTGTTTTTTCCATCTGGTCTCGCAGTCTTTCCTCTGTCAGAGGCTGTTTCTGGGCCTTCTGGGCCTCCTGTCCCTGAATCTGCACATGGATATTCCCAAAGTCTAAGTCCAGTATAGCAGGCGCCCCGGAAAATAGAATTAAATTTCCATGAATTTTTTCTTGCTTTTTTATTTCCAGATATTCTCTCCTTAAACGGGAAAATAATTCCTCATTTCGCTTTCCGCTGATTTTCTGCTTCCGGTTCTGTTCTTTTTCGTTGACCACGGCTATCATAGTTCTTCCGTTATGCTGCCGGTAATACCCCTGATTAAATCCGTCCCTCTGGTACAAATCCAGAAGCTGCCTGTAATCCTCCTGCTCCACTTTATAAGCCTTAGGATTCTTTTCCAGCAGGTCCAGGTATTTCCGGTAAATTGCCGTAACCCCTGCCCCATATTCCGGCCGCTTCATTCTGCCTTCTATTTTCAGAGAATAAACTCCCGCCTTCAGGATTTCCGGCAATAGCTCTATGGTACACATATCCTTGGGGCTTAATAAATAGGCATCTTTCTGGCTGTTTAGTGCCTTCCCTGCCCCATAAGCGCTGTAGGGGAGTCTGCAGGGCTGGGCGCACCTGCCCCGGTTTCCGCTTCTTCCTCCCAGCATACTGCTGAACAGACACATACCGGAATAGCAATAACATAGCGCACCATGAACAAAGCTCTCAATCTCCATTCCAGTCTGTCTGTGGATTTTCTCTATTTCTTCAAGGGAAAGCTCTCTTGCCGTCACAATTCTGGAAACTCCTGCTTCCTTTAAAAGCTCAGCCCCTCTGGGACCGGTTATGGCCATCTGGGTGCTGGCATGGAGAGGAAGACCGGGAAACTCTTTTTTCAAAAAGTCCAGGACTCCTAAATCCTGTATAATGACTCCGTCCAGTCCCTGACAATAGAAGGGAGCCATAAAATCATAGAGCTGTCCATACAGCTCCCGGTTTTTCAGCAGGGTGTTTACTGTCATATACAATTTTTTCCCGTGGATATGGGTATAATCGATGGCCTCCAGCATTTCTCCTGTATCCGGATTATCTGCATAGGCCCTGGCTCCAAACATGGTGCCTCCTATATAAACTGCATCCGCTCCTGCGTTTATCACTGCCTTAAGGCCCTCCATAGAGCCAGCCGGCGCCAATAATTCTGCTTTCATCTGTCTTTCCTTCCTAAATATACCCTCTCTGGACAAGAGCATACATACCCTTGTCCAGAGAGGATAAAGAAACTGCATGGAAAAAGAGGCGCTACATCATCTGCCCGCCCCTTTATTATCTCCTTAACTTCCTATTTCAAAAGCTCATCCAATTCCTTTTCCAACTCCTGCGCCTTTGCCTGAAGCAATGAAAGCTGCTGTTCTTTCTCAGCCATAGCCTCTTTCAGCTTCTCCAGTTCCACCTGACCGTTGATTAAATCATGCTTCAGGTCGTACATTTCTCTATCCTTGGCTTCCAGCTCTTCCTCATACATTTCCGCCTGTCTTTTGGCCTTGAAATAATCGTCCGCAATATTCAGACTCAGCAGGGTATGCCTGGTCTCCAAAGCCTGCCTGTTATAGCCCGGTATCTGCCCCAGCTCTGTCAGTTTATTATTCATATAATTTGCAACCTTCTGCAAATACTCCTCACTTTCGTATCCGCTTAATGTTACAATCTTTCCCCCAATCAGCACCTGGGTAGTATTTTTCACTGCCATTTGGTTCCTCCTGCCTTTTTCTTAGGTTTCTATTGTCTATTATAATCGAATTCACGGGAAAAACAACCACTATTTTGTGCCTAAATGGTGATAGGCCAGCTCTGTAAGGGCCCTTCCCCTGGGGGTCCGTAGCAGAAAACCGTTTTTTATCAGATAGGGCTCATAAACATCCTCTATGGTTCCGGAGTCTTCCCCAATAGCCGCTGCCAAAGTATCCAGACCTACAGGGCCTCCGGAAAATTTATCCATTATAGTATTAAGAATAAGGCGGTCCGTCTGGTCAAGACCATACTTATCCACCTCCAGCAGGTCCATGGCAAAATCCGCCACTTCCCTGGTAATCTTTCCGTCGTATTTTACCTGAGCAAAATCCCTGACCCTTTTCAAAAGCCGGTTTGCAAGCCTGGGAGTTCCTCTGGAGCGCTTGGCCATCTCCAGGGCGCCTTCTCTGTCAATCTCCACTCCCAGCACCTTAGCGGAATGCAGGATAATGGTCTGCAGCTCTTCCTCAGTATAAAACTCCAGGTGATGTACGACCCCGAACCTGTCTCTCAAAGGAGCGGTCAAAAGTCCTGCCCTGGTGGTGGCTCCTACCAGGGTAAATTTAGGCAGGTCCAGACGGATAGAACGGGCTGTGGCTCCCTTGCCTATCATAATATCAATGGCATAATCCTCCATAGCCGGGTACAGACCCTCCTCTACCTGACGGTTGAGACGGTGGATTTCATCCACAAAAAGCACATCGTTCTCCTGCAGGTTATTGAGAATAGCCGCCATTTCCCCCGGCTTCTCAATAGCCGGGCCGCTGGTAACCTTCATATGTACCCCCATCTCATTGGCAATGATTCCGGCCAGAGTGGTTTTTCCCAGTCCCGGCGGACCGTAAAACAGCACATGGTCTAAGGCGTCTCCTCTCTGCTTGGCAGCTTCAATATATATTTTTAAATTGCTCTTGGCCTTTTCCTGTCCAATGTAATCCCTCAGGAATTGAGGCCGCAGGCTTCCCTCGGTACGCAAATCCTCTTCCATTACATCTGTGGTAATGATTCTTCTCTCCATAGCCTTCCCTTTCCATGCTTCCACAACAACGTTCTGTTAAAATATGTTTTTCAGCGCCAGCTTCAGCAGGCTCTCCACATCCATCTCCGGCGTTAGTTCTACCTGCTTTACAGCCCGGAGGGCATCAGTCCCTGAATAGCCCAAAGCTGTCAGGGCTTCCACTGCCTCTTTCTTTATCTCCGACAATCCTGTATCTTCCCCCTGTACTCCCTGGGCATGTTCTGCCTTCAGCTCCAGTGCTTCCTGGAGATTCAGCTTGTCCTTCAGCTCCAGTATCAGCTTCTGGGCTGTTTTTTTTCCAATACCCGGGGCTCTGGATATAGTCTTTGCGTCATCTGCCAAAACCGCAAAACGAAGCTCATCCGGTGAAAGACCGGATAAAATTCCCAAAGCAGCTTTGGGTCCGATTCCATTGACACCCAGCAAAAGGCGGAAAGTATTCAGCTCGTCTCTGGACAAAAAACCAAAAAGCTGCATGGCGTCCTCCTTCACATTAAGATGGGTATGAATTTTCACTTCATCTCCCCGGCGAAGTCCTGCCTCTGCTCTGGACATGGGCATAAAAATATTATATCCCATGGTTCCGGCTTCCAGAATAATCCTGTCCTCTAAAATTTCTGCCACTTTGCCCTTAATATATGCAATCATCCTTTTTCCTTCCTGCTGTTCTTTTTAAGATTTCTCCCGATACAATCCCAATTACCAGGCCCGTAACAAGCCCTGCTATCATAAGCACCGGAAAATAGTAAAACAAATTTCCATTCTCTACCACCAGAGCAGCCACCACAATCTGTCCTGCATTGTGAGTAACACCTCCCACAATACTGACTCCTGCAATGGAAAGCCCCAGGTATTTTTTTGCAAGACTCATACACAGCAGGCTCAGCCCTGCTCCGGCCAAACTGAACAAAATGGAGAACAGATTCCCAAACATAAATCCAATTACCACAATCCGTATGACAGATACAAGCCCCGCTTCCTTCCAGGTATAACTATATAAAATGCACACGGTAACCAGGTTAGCCAGCCCCAGCTTAATGCCGGGAATCCCCATAAACACAAACACCGGCAGAAGGGTTTCCACATATCCGAAAATAATAGCAACCGCTGCCAGCAGTCCCAAATAAGCAGTTTTTCTCATCATCTTCTCCTGTCACCGGGCCATACCGTCTATCTGGCCGTCACTGTCTTCCGTATTCTTTCCCACAATCTCAATAACCACTTTATTGGGAAGGCACACTATGGTCTCCCCTGAAATACTAATGGGGCCCTGGTGCATACAGAGCTTGTCCGGACAATCCGCCTCTGTCATATTCACTTCCCCATCTTGTATCCGACACACATTGCTGTCATTGATTTCTATGGTTTGCTCTTCCTGTAAATCATAGGTTCCGTACAGCTCACCCTCCACGGTGATTCTCACCTGCTTTTCTCCCTGGACAGAAAAAAATCCCAGAGCCCTGGGAAGCAGCCATAAGAGAAGGGCCAGTACCAGTACCACCCCTATAAGGATAAAATCTCGCTTCTTCATTTTTCCTCCTGGTTGATTCACTGTGACTTATCTTATCATAGAAGGGGGGAAAATGCAAATGCGGACGGTTTGTCCCACCAGTCCTCCTCCGGCTCAGACAGAATTCGCCGGAATGAGGACTGGTGGGACAAACCTGAGCATGACGGACGAGAAAGAAGCGGGGGCGGGGCTAACGGGAGAAGCGATGGAGAATCATTTCTATTTGCCGTTGAGGTTTTAACAGCACAACATAACATAATTAAAAAAATAGCAGGCCAGGGAAATTGTGTGATTGTAGGCAGAGGCGCAGATGTGCTTTTAGCAAACAGGGAACCTCTGAAGCTGTTTATTTACGCTGATACAAAAGCCAAAATCAAACGCTGCAGAAAGAAAGGGACGGATGACAGTCATTGTTACCGCCTTTGTATCAATACAAGTAATCTTGTAATAAAAGATATGATTCCGGCTGTTGCAGATTTTGCAAACCAATGGTTTAAACAATAGGCTGGTACATTTTACGAACCGCCTATTGTCAATCGAGTAGGAGGCTAACCATTAGTTGATTAGCCGTCCTCTCACACCACCGT
>CABSEJ010000153.1 GCA_902476765.1 uncultured Blautia sp. | reverse complement strand
CTTTAGCGACATAACTCCTCTCCGCCGCAGGCGCTCCTGCCCTTCAGTGTACTGTATCCTAGGATAACACCGGAACTGCCTTCAATTGCTTCTGTCTGCTTTCCTTCCTGTCTTCTGCTCTTCTCATATTCATTACCAGCATCTGCAGCCGATTCTCAATATTAGCAAAGCTGACATCCGGGTCGTAATCCAGAGGCAGAATCTGGGCATCCGGATATTCTTCTTTCAGTTTCTTAGCAACTCCCCTGCCCACAATATGATTGGGCAGACATCCGAAAGGCTGTAAAATAACAAAGGTTCGGCAGCCTTCTTTTGCATGGTGCAGAATTTCTCCGGGAATCAAGACACCTTCCCCAGCGTCAAAGGTGTGGTGAATAATCCCATCACTGGCCTTGACCAAATCCTGCAGCCGGCAGGGAGGCTGGTACAGAGGATGCTTTCTGGCAATCCTGTCCGCCATTTCATGAGCCAGATTAAAGATATGATCCGCAGTATAAAACCATGCGGTCTTATAGGCTCCTCTTTTGACATGATATTCCTGAATCTGTTTATCCTGATAAAAATAAGTCTTTCTTATAACGTCTGTCATTCTGGCTTCAATTATCTCAAAGCCATTTTGCTCTAAATATCTTTCAATCTCATGATTTGCCCCGGGATGGAAATTCAAAAGGTATTCCCCCACAATCAAAACCTGTGGTTTCCTGTGAGAACTATCATAAGGCACCTCCATCATATACCGGATTCCCCGCTCAAATCCCTCTTTTGCACCTTTCACCCCGGCTTGTTCCAGGCCTTCCACCAAAGCATCCATAGCTTTCTCAAAAGCCCGGTCCGTCTCACCTTTTTCTAACTCATAAGGCCTTATCTTTCTCAGCAGCTCTTCCAGTGCGTCAATCATAGGCATTGCAAAGGCAATTCGTATGGAAGAGATTAAATTCAGGCGGAATCCCGGATGAAGCCCGTGAGAGTCCTTATCATCATTGGTCAAAATAGGAACCTGAGAAAAGCCAGCATCATCTAAAGCTTTCCGCAGCAAGGCTCCATAATGGGTGAGACGGCAGTCCCCGATATATTTTGCCATACCTATAGCTGTATTTTCAGGATTATATTTTCCGCTTTCCAGAGCTGCCAGGGCTTCTCCTATGACCACCTGGGCCGGAAAGCAAATATCATTATGCACGTATTTCTTACCTAAACGGATGGCCTCTTCTCTTCCTACATCAAGAGGCACTGCCCGTATTCCCTGGGTGCAGAAAGCTGCCGACATAACCCGGCAAAAAGCATGGGATGTGTTGGGAACCAGCACCACTCTTTTCTGTCTGTCCTCTTTTGTATACTTTACCGGGTATGGGTCTTTCAGCTTTTGACACACAGGAACTATGCCTTGCTTTCTCTTCCTTTCAATAGTTTCCAAAAAAGAACGGACTCTTATGCGAAGAGGGCCCTGAATATCACTTTCATCTACTTTTAAAATCAACGGAGCCTTACCGGAAATATCTTTCATGATTCGTATAATCTCATCAGAAAGATAGGCGTCATGTCCGCAGCCAAAGCTGACAAGCTGTACATACTCTAAGGATTTGCTTTCTGCCGCTATGATAGCTGAGGATAACATTCTCGCATGATAATTATTTACAATGTCCAGACGGCTTTTGCTCAAATCTGTCCTGCTGCTTTCAGGAAGCGAATCCACAGTCAGCACCGATATGCCGAAACCGGCAAACATTTCAGGAAGTTCATGATTTACAAGGGAATCATTTTGGTATGGCCTGGAAGCCAACACCACTGCAAACTTATTTTCCTTTTCCGTCTGCTCCAGCACTTCTTTTCCCTTATTCTTCAACTCCTTTTGAAACAGCTCCTGGGCCTGATTTCCGGCCTCTATGGCTTTTGCCGTAAGTTTGCCGGGAATTTCGAATGTTTCCTTCATATATCGGATAAGCTGTTTTTTCTTGTCCTCCTCTGTATACCAGTGAAACACGGGAGCATCATAAGAAACATCCCATTGCCTGGCAGGATTATCTGAATTTTGGATAACCAAAGGATATCCCTTCACCACCGCACACATAGACTGGCTGGTTTCTTCCATATTTTCGGAAGGAACTGTGGTGATAACAGGCATAAAGATTCTGTTCACACCTTTCTTAGACAGATTCCGAATATGTCCGTGTACTAATTTTGCAGGAAAGCAAACTGTGTCAGACGTCACGGCCGACAATCCGCTCTCATAGATTTTTCTTGTACTGAAATCAGAGAACTTTACAGGAAACCCTAAACTTCTCCAGAACGTGGACCAGAAAGGAGCTGTCTCCCAATATGACAATATCCGTGGAATACCTATCACTGTATCTCTTTCCGGCAAAAGTCTGGGATACTCATATTCCTGAAACAGCATTTCTTCTCTCACCTTAAATAAATTAGGAATCTGTCTGGCTTTTTCTTTTTTTAGCCTCAGCTGTTCTTTTACTTTTTCTTCTTTGGGATTTCCTACAATCTCGCCTTTTTCACATCGGTTATTGGTAATCCATGACTGTCCGTTGGAAAATTGAAGAATGGTTCTTTTACAATGGTTACTGCAAAAAGGACAGGGAATATTCGCTTCCTGTTTATAGGAAAATCCGTCCAAATCATTCAAATCAATAAAAGTATGTTTCTCCGGCTCTCTCTGGTGCTGCTCTCTGGCAATCAAAGCCACTCCTATGGCTCCCATCAGCCCGGGATATGGCGCTCTTGTTACCTCTTTTCCAATGTATTCCTCCATAGCCCGCAGAACTGCATCATTTTCAAAGGTTCCTCCCTGTACTACAATCTTGTCTCCCAGAGAATCTACATTAGACAGACGGACAACCTTAGTAAATACATTTTCAATGATAGACCTGCACAATCCTGCCATAATATCTTCTGCAAGTCTGCCGTTTCTCTGCTCTGTAATAATGCTGCTGTTCATAAATACGGTACAGCGGCTTCCCAGAACAGCCGGGCACTTGGAAGAGAAAGCAGCCTCTGCAATTTTTTCTACCGGAATATGTAAGGAGGAAGCAAAATTTTCCAGGAAGGAACCGCAGCCGGAAGAACAGGCCTCGTTTACCAGAATGTTTGTGATAATTCCCTTTTCCAGCCAAATGGCTTTCATATCCTGTCCGCCTATATCCAGAATAAAAGAAGCGTCTTTTACATATTTTTCCGCTGCCCTGGCATGAGCCACAGTTTCTACAGTGTGATATTCTGCCTGAAATGCTTTTGCGAAAAGCTGTTCTCCGTAACCGGTGGTTCCTGCCGCAAGAATATGGAGACAGCAGCCTTTTTCACGGTATCTCTCTCTCATGGCAATCAGGGCACGTTTTGCAACATCCAGAGGAACTCCCTCATTGGGAGCATAGAAGGATTCCAGGATTTCTTCCTCCTGGTTTATGAGAACAAATTTTGTAGTGGTACTGCCGGAATCAATTCCCAGGTAGGCATAGACATCCTTCTGATTTTCCCGATTTTTCCAGTTTTTCTCTTGTTTTTTATGTCTTCTTTGAAAATCCTGTCTCTGCTCTTCTGACTGAAACAGAGGTTTTCCTTTCTGTGTTTCCCCCGGCTTCATAGCAGCTCTTCTGGCTTCTAAAACCTGAAGAAGTTCGGCTGCCCTGCAGTCCTTTTTTCTCTTTTCTATATTCCGCATGGAAATGGCTGCTCCATAGGCAACCATCAGCTCCCCATGAGGCGGCAGCAAAATATCCTTTTCCTCAAGCTGCAGCCGCTCTGCAAACACTTTCACCAAGGTCTTGTGAAAGGTTAATGGACCCCCTTCAAAGGCTACCGGCGGTTTGATTTCCAAGCCCTGGGCCAGCCCTCCAATGGTCTGTTTAGCTATGGCATGGAAAGCAGATAAAGCCAAATCTTCTTTGGCAATTCCCTGATTCAGCAGGGGCTGAATATCTGTTTTGGCATAGACGCCGCAGCGGCCGGATATATCATAAACACAGGTTCCTTTCTCCGCCAAAGCGTTGAATTCTTCCACCGGCACCTTTAAAACAGAGGCAATTTCATCAATGAAAGCCCCTGTACCTCCTGCACAGCTTCCATTCATTCTCATATCCGCTACATTTAATGTATTGGTGCCCTTTTCTTTGCGGAAGAAAATCATCTTGGCATCCTGTCCTCCCAACTCAATAGCGGTTCCTATATCTTTGTATTGATTTTGCAAGGCTTCTGCATTGGCCGCAACCTCCTGAATAAAAGGCAGGTCCAATTGCTCTGCAATGGGTTTTGCCCCCGAGCCGGTCATACCTACCTGCAGCAGATTATCCGGAAACTGTTTATTTATCTGTTCCAATGCGCAGAAAACACTTTGCACCTGGTCCGCATGGTGCCTTCTGTAATCCGAGTATAAAATATCTCTGGTATTAGAATCCACCACCACAAGTTTCGTGGTAGTAGAACCTATATCAATGCCGGCCAATAATTTTTCATGATAAATATTTTTTGTTTTATCCTTCGTCATTCTACTGTCTTTTCTCCCTTCCTTACATTTTAATGCTGAAATCAAAACTCTAATCCCTGCACCCTTATAGCAAAACAGAAGGGGTCGTCGCATTAATAATGCGACAGACCCTCTCTTTGTCATCTCAATATTATAATGGCAAATCTTTTTTCTGGAATTTCAGGGCTCCGGCCACATAAAAAGCAACTGTCACAGCCAACAAAATCCCCAGCTTCCAAAGGAATCGTTTCTATCAAATCAGAAGAAATTCCCATGGTCTCAAGCATGGTATGCATCATATCTTCTATATCTAAATCCTCTCCGGTAAAGCAGCCTTTTAAGTCTCCCAACTCATAGGTATATTCAAACTGACGGACATAGGTTTCAACAGGAACCGTACTATCTTCTAATTCTTGGAAAGCAGCCTCAAAGCCTTCTGTGCTGAAATTCATATCAGCTTCTTGATTCATCAGCTGGAAAACATTCTGGTAAAGGCTTTTATCCTCTGTGTCTTTATAATCCTCATAAGAAAGCTCCGTCCCAGCCATATCATTATAGGAGGCTAATACATAAAGATACGAATAGAAATCTTTCTGGGCTTCCTGGGTACTTTCTGAGGTTTGGGACTCTCCCATAATACTCATTGCAAAGTTCACCACATTACTCATCATGCACATGATAAGCAGCACAACAATCATCAGAACTCTGTTGGTTTTTATCGTCTGCTTTAGTAAAGGGCCGGAAAATACATTTGTTATTTTCTGCTTCTTTTCCATTTTATTGTTCCTCCTTATCATACACCTGCTTAAAATATTGTTCCAGTGTCAAATGCATTTCATTTAACGAAATCAGAGAATATTGGGATAATACCTGGAAGAGATGTCCCACCTCTTGTTTGTTTATTTCTATACTGCAGCATCTGTTTTCCCGCTCCAGTTTTTCAATATTTTTCCATTTGGCTACAAACCCGTTGAAGTCCTTATCCGAAGAGAAAACAAATCGGAATTTCTTTTTATTCCAATGGCGAATCTGGTACAAATCTGCCACATCTATAATTCTGCCGTCTTTAATCATTGCCACTCTATCGCATACCTCTTCTATCTCCTCAAAAATATGGCTGGACATAAAAATCGTACTTCCCTTTTTCTTTTCTTCTCTAATCAATTCCAGGAAAGCCTCTCTCATTAACGGATCCAGTTCGGTTGTAGGTTCATCCAGAACCAAAATATTCTTCTCTCCCATCAAAGCGGCCACAATTGCTGTTTTCTGTTTCATTCCTTTGGACATTCGCTTTAAATTGGCCGTAGGGTCTAACTGGAGGATTTCAATAATATGGTTCATATAAGTAAAATCCTTTACCCCTAAGTATTCTGCCTGCAGTTTTAAAAATTCTGTTCCTGTAGCCAGTGCAGGAAAGGCAATCTCTCCCGGCACATAGCTTACATATTTCATAAGCTCCGTGGAATCTTTCCAGGTATCCAGCCCTCTGATTCTCACATTTCCCTTATCCGGCTTAATAAACCCCATCATCTGACGGATTGTGGTAGTCTTTCCTGAACCGTTTGTCCCTACATATCCAAATACCTCCCCGGGACGGACATCCAGATTGATGCCAAATACGCCTCTGCCCTTTCCGTAATCCTTAGTCAGATTCTGAATTTTTATGATACTGTCCTCCACTATCTCACCCCCTCGAAAACCTTGTCTTCCTTATAAAACTGCATAAAATAATCTTCCAATGTAAAAGGAATCTCATGAAAATCTTCGATTTGTAATTTCGCAAGGTCACCGATCAAAGTGTTCAATTCTTTCTCTGCTATCTGAATCCTCGCCCTGATTTTTCCCAGGATTTTTGGACACAAACCGGTAAGGCAGACCCAAGAACCGTTCATAGGATTCCTGATTTTTAAAGGTAATGCGGTACACCTTATTCTTTCTCTGCTTCAGCTCTTCTGAGGGAAATTCTGACACAATTTCTCCGTCTTTTATAATGGCAATCCGGTCGCAGGCCGCATCTACTTCATGAAAAATATGAGAAGAAAGAAATATGGTTTTTCCCCTTTTCTTTTCCTCCAAAATATACTGAATAAAAACCTCCTGCATCATAGGGTCTAATCCGGAAGTGGGCTCGTCCAGAATTAAAATATCCGGGTCATGCAAAAACGCTGTGACAACTGCCAGCTTTCGTTTCATACCCAGGCTCATTTCCTTGGTCTCCATCCGGGGATTTAATTCAAACCTGTCCAAAAGCATACTACAATATTCACTGCTTTCTACATGACGCATTTTCATAATCATATCTAAAAACTTTGTTCCTGTAATACCATTAGGCAATGCAACTTCTCCGGGAAGATACCCTACTGTATTCTGAAGCCCTGCACGGTGCTTCCAGCATTCTTTTCCCAAGATAAACGCTCTGCCCTTCTGAGGCTTTGAAAACCCCATAAGATGGCGGATAGTCGTCGTTTTGCCGGCTCCGTTAGGGCCCAAAAAGCCAAAACATTCCCCCTGCTCTATTGTTATATTGATATGAAATACACCACGGCCATGCCCATAATCTTTGGTAAGGTCCTGCACTTCAATTTTCGGCATTTCATTTCTCCTTTCCCTCTATATACAAAGGGTCAAACACCTTTTGTACTGAGGTCACTCTTGCATAATTCAACAACTTGTTGTACTTTAATGTTATATCATTTTTGAATTTTCCATGCAATCAACAATATTTGAAAAGTTGTTGAATAAAATCCCCCGGAAACAGGCATGCAGAACAGCAAATGAACAGCGATGCAGGCATATCTGCATGGCTGGTAGTCCACAGGAATAAAATTAAGGAGGCATATTATGGCACCAAGAAAGGAAACCGTTCAGATAACCCGGACAAAAATCATGGATTCATTTTGGGAACTTTTTGACAGCAATGAGCTTAAAAATATCACCGTAGGTAAAATCGCAAAACAGGCTCACTTAAACAGAGGAACCTTTTATCAGCATTTTGACGACATTTACGATTTACTAGAACAAATGGAACAGCAGCTTATTGACTTATTGAAAGAGAATATTATATCTCTTTTAAAGGAAGGGGTACCTGAGAATCTGGAAGAGTTTTCAAAAGTATGCAGCAGAATTTTCCAAAAGTATAATAAAAAACTTTATCTGCTTTTTCGCAATGATCCAAGCTTTGGAGAAAAAATCAAAAAAGAAATGTCCCCTGTTTTAGAAGCCGCTAATCTTCTTCCAGAAAACTTTCCATACAAAAACTATGTAATGACATTCGGCTTTTACTCTATGTTGAATATGATAAATTACTGGTATGAAAACCCGGAAAATATTTCACCAGAAGAATTGGTATATATCAATCAAACACTGATTTTAAAGGGAATTTCCGGATTTTCGCATGGTCAGCTTTAGCTGACATCTGCCTTTCATGCGAGTGCGCATCG
>CABSEJ010000152.1 GCA_902476765.1 uncultured Blautia sp. | reverse complement strand
TACGGTAATAACCTTTCTGCTGCACCCCGGCGCTGTGACACTGCCCATTCTGGGCCCCATATTCCCGGCAGCAGTAACCACCACCAGTCCTAAATCCCAGGCCCGTTCTACGGCACGGATTAAATCTCTATGGTCTCCGCTCTGGGTGGTCCCCACAGATATATTTACAATTCTGATTTTATATTTTTCCCGGTTCTCCTCCACCCACCGTAGAGCCTCTATGACCTGCTCCTTATTTCCGTTTCCTTTTTCATCTAAAACCTTTAAGGGAATCATACCGCAGCCAGGGGCTAGTCCTTTATATTTTCCTCTGCAGGCTCTGCCGCTTCCTCCCAGGATTCCCAGCACATGGGTTCCATGCCCGTTATCATCATAGGGTACCCTGCGGCCCCTGACAAAATCCTGAAAGGCCCATATCCTGCTGTCAAAGTCCATATGAGGGAAGGCCCCGGTGTCCAATACCGCCACCCCCACTCCTTTTCCGCTCAGCTCTCTCATTTTCTTTCCCAAAGGCTGTTCTTCTTTTCTATATCATATTCCGGGAAAAACTCTCTGGTTCCAGTCAAGTTCACCAGAAGAAACACATACATTGAAATAAACAAGATGAAGGAGCTTTTATGCCTTCTGTAAAAGAAATGGTTCTTTCTGAAGACTATGCAGACATTATTCTGCCTATGTTTCCCTGTTTTCTCAAACAGTATGAGGACCGGGGACCACAAATTTTAAACGAATATTATGGTATGATTCATGTTCCTCTTTCTTTGCGGGAGCTGACAGATTATTTTAGGGACGGCTTTTTTTATAATACAGTACCCAAGCTGTACGGACTTCTGGACACCGTAAATCTGGAAGCCTCCGGTATTACTGCCGTACAGGATCAGCCGGTACTGAATCTCATGGGCCGTGACATTATCCTGGGTTTTCTGGACACTGGCATCGACTATACCCATCCCGCCTTCCGGAACCCGGACGGCACCACACGCATCTGCGGTCTCTGGGACCAGACCGTTCAAAGCGGTCAGCCTCCCCGGGGACAGGTGTATGGAACCGCCTACACAGAGGAAGACATCAACCGGGCCCTCTCCTCTGAAAATCCTTATGAGCTGGTGCCTTCCAGGGACGAAAACGGCCACGGTACTTTTATGGCCGGTCTGGCCGCAGGAAGCACCCTTCCGGAAAGTGAATTTAACGGAGCGGCGCCCCAGTCTCTTATTGCCATGGTCAAGCTGAAGGAGGCCAAGAAATATCTGAAAACTCTGTTCTATGTCACCGGAGATGTTCCTGTTTTTCAGATGACAGACCTTATGACCGGTATCGGTTATCTGGTACAGCTGTCTGAAGAATTGCTGAAGCCTCTTGTTATCTGCATAGGTGTGGGAACCAACCAGGGCTCCCATACCGGCACCTCTCCCCTGGATTCCATGCTGTCTGTCACAGACAAATTCCGGGGGTTAATCGGAGTGACTGCTGCTGGAAACGAAGCAGGAAAAGCCCATCATTATTACGGTACTGCCAGAACCTCCGGAGATTACGATTCCGTGGAAATCCTGGTCCAGCCTGACACCCAGGGCTTTTGTGTGGAGCTTTGGGGACAGCCTCCGGAAATTTATGCTGTGGGCTTTGAATCTCCTCTGGGCGAGGTGGTGCAGAAGATACCTCCCCGCATCAGCTACAGCCAGGAAATTTCTTTTATTCTGGAGAGAACCAGAATTTTCGTCAGCTCGGAAATTATCCAGACCGTATCCGGAAACCAGTTAATCTTTATCCGTTTTTCCCAACCCACTCCAGGCTCCTGGAAAGTCCGGGTGTACACAGACGGCTATAACGGCGGAAACTTCCATATGTGGCTTCCTATCACAGGATTTTCAGACCCGGACGTCACCTTTCTGGTTCCCAATCCGGACACTACCCTCACTGCTCCTTCTGCCTCTTCCTCAGTCATCACTGCCGCTGCCTACAATGCTTATAACAACAGCCTGTACTTAAATTCCAGCAGAGGTTACACCCGTACCGGGGAGATGAAGCCGGATATAGCCGCCCCGGGAGTCAATGCCTATGCCCCGGCTCCCGGAGGACGTTTTACCACTGTCACCGGAACCTCTGTAGCCGCCTCCTACACAGCGGGCGCCTGCGCTCTGATATTAGAGTGGGGCATGAACCAAAGGCCGCCCAGAATTTTCAACAATGCAGAACTCAAGGCTCTTTTTATCCGAGGCGCAAAACGTACCTCAGATAAACTTTATCCCAACCGGGAATGGGGTTATGGCACCCTGGATGTGTACCGGGTATTCTCCTCCCTGTCTTCTCTTTAACAGCTTGCTCAATCTGTGAAGTTTTCTGATATAGCCAAGATACCATAAACTCTAAAAAAAGAATTTCTTTTTCTGCACCCATTAGGGCTAACCGCATACTATGTAAGTGTAATCAAAATCTTTGGAGGATAATTTCATGAGTGACTTAGCTGCTACAAATTGTGGTTGCGGATGTGACGATAACTGTTCAGGAGGAATGGGCCGCAGTGGTTTTGGCGACTGCAGCTGCATCATCTGGGTTCTGCTTCTTCTGTCCTGCTGTGGTAACGGAAGCGTATTCGGTAATAACGACGGCTGCGGAAATGACTGCAGCTGCATTATCCTGATTCTGCTGCTTCTGTGCGGCTGTGGTAACGGCAGAGGCTTCTGCTGCTAATAGCTTCACGGTCTGCTTCTGACTGCTAAAGTCAGAAAAGGGGCCTTCCACTGACATTATTGTTCAGTGAAAGGCCCCTCTTTTTAACCCAATGGCAAACCCTCAGACTGTGCTTTCCATGGTTTGGAATCAGAAAGCTTTTGACATTCTTGCCCGCTTTGTGAATAAGACTTGTCCGCCCTAAAGGCAGATGGTAGAATGGAATTTTTTTCTTGGTAATCAACTCCCATCTTGGTTTTCTCACAGCGTGGCGTAAATGTCTTTGGGATTCCAGCAGAGACGCTGATTGGAGAAATAAAAACAAAAAACAAAAAGAAAAGACAGCACTGTCTTTTGACACCTATTATTATGTCAAAATCCGCTTCTTTCGTCAAGACAATTTGTCTGACTTTACCTCTTATATTTTTTTCTAATTCGACAATTTCTCCTTTTCTTTTTCCATAACTTTCCATATCCCTGTGTTTTCAAAATCAGCTACGGCAGCTTTCGCCTGATTAGCTAATGCTCTGTCATATCCTGTCATTTCCAGCAGGCGGATAGCGTTCCGGGTAGTAACCCTTCCTTTTTTCAGCAGATAGTTAAATACAACCTCTTTCTGGGTTATCTCCTCCTCAAAATGATAATTTTCATACCGCTTCTCCAGAATATAAGACAGTTCTATGTCATGAGTAGCTGCGAAAGGCAGTACATTTTCCCTTTGGAGCGCAGCCAGAATCCGGGAGGATGCCCCTATTCGTTCAATGGTATTGGTGCCTCTTAACACCTCGTCTACAATACACAGAAGACAGCCTTCTTTTTCCGATTCCTCCAGGATTCTCTTCAGGGAGCGGATTTCCACAATAAAATAGCTTTCTCCTCCCTGTAAGTCATCCCGCAGAGCCATGGAGGTCATGATTTTAAAATAAGGTGCCTCATAGCTGGTAGCCACAGCTGTATAGATAGTCTGGGCTAAAATAGCATTAAGCGCTATATTTTTTAAAAAGGTGGATTTTCCCGAGGCATTGGAGCCTGTAATCAGAATTCCCTCCCGGGCTTCTATGCTGTTGGCCACCGGGTCCGAAAGAAGGGGATGATACAGATTCTTCACACGGATATAAGCCTTCTCTCCTTCTTCCAGGTTGGGCACTGTATAATAGGGCAGGCTTTCCCTGAAAGAGGCAGCAGAAATCAGAGCGTCCAGTGTTCCGAAAATCTCCATAAGGCCGTCCAGAGCCTCTGTGTTTTCCTGCATGGCCTTTAACATATCGTAAAATTTTATTAAATCAAGATGGGTCAGCATCCGCACATAATCCAGAAAAAACCCTTCCAGTCCGCCGCCTGCACTGCTGCGGTCCACCACCAGAAAATTCCCTCTCTTGAATTTTGACAGAGCCCTGGCATATTCTCCGGCCTGTGCAGTGTAGGCTTCCAGCTGAGGAATGTTCAGTTTTTCCAATTCCTTCTGGGCGGACAACAGCTGAATTACACAGCGGAAACCGGTAATGTATACATCTACCTCCTGCTTTTTCACAAAATAAGACCCGATGTTAAAAAGGGACATTCCCAAAAGAAAAAACACACCTATATCCGGCTTTATGGCAAAAAACAGCAGGGATAGAAAAAAGCCCAGACACATAACCAGCTGAACCCCGGAGCCCTGGAGGGTCACCTCCCGGGTTACATGGACAGCCTCATAAAAGCCGGAGCTTCCCGGCTTCCGTATGCCAATCAAAAGCTGCTGCAGCTTATGTCTGGTCGCCTGGTTTTCCCGGAAAAAGTCCATAAGCCGGTTTCTTTCTTCCAGGGTTTCCTTGTCAAAAACAGGTTTACGGAGCATATCATATAGACAGGCATCGCCTACCGGGGACAGGCACTGGTTCAGCAGGGCAAATACCTGATCCATATTTAAGTCATTCCAGGTAATATCGTCAATATAGAACCCCTTCTTTTCTCTCTGCCGGAAATATTGGGAAATCTTTTCCAGCTCCTCCCAGCTATATTCCCTGTCCGGAATTTTTCCCCAGGCCTGTATCATATTTTGCAAAAATCTGGCTCTTCTGCCTCTGCTTTCCCGCCAGGCTGTCCAGGCCAGACAGAGAACAAAAAGCAGAAGAATCAGAAATCCAATCATCGTAGCATCCATAATATCACCTAAAAATATTTCTTCACCAGTTCCAAAAATTCCTGAATTTCCAGGTCTGTATGAGCGTCGGACAGGAATATAGCCTCAAACTGGGAAGGTGCCAGATGGATGCCCTGCTTCAGCATGAATTTAAAATACCGGGAAAAAGCTTTGGTATCTGCAGTTTTGGCAGAGGTATAATCCTTCACAGGCTGGCTGGTGAAAAAGATGCTTCCCAGGGAAGCTACAGAATTCACCTGGTATTCCACACCTTTTTCCAGGAAAATCCGGCGGATTTCCTCAAAAAGAGATTCTCCCTTCTGATACAGTCGTTTATATACATCCTGGTCTTTCCACAGCAGCTTCAGATGAGCCAGTCCTGCAGCCATGGCAATAGGATTGCCGCTTAAAGTTCCCGCCTGGTAGACCGGTCCTGCCGGGGAAACCATCTCCATAATCTCTTTTCTACCGCCGTAAGCCCCTACCGGCATTCCGGCTCCAATGATTTTACCGTAGGTCACCAAGTCTGGTTTTATCCCATAAAAACCGGCTGCTCCGGCAAAGCCCAGGCGAAAGCCTGTAATCACCTCATCGAAAATCAACAGGGCACCGTGCTTGTCACAAAGCTCTCTGAGCCCGGACAAAAAGCCTTCCGCAGGCGGCACCACTCCCATATTGGCTGCCACAGGCTCAATGATTACTGCCGCCACACTGTCCTGACTTTCTTTTAAAAGCTGCTCCACGCTGTCTAAATCATTGTAGATAGCCAGCATAGTATCCTGAGTACAGCCCTGGGGCACACCTGCACTGTCCGGTACACCGCTTGTCATAACACCGCTTCCTGCGCTTACCAGCATGGCATCGGAATGGCCGTGATAGCAGCCTGCAAACTTAATAATCTTATTTTTTCCTGTATAACCTCTGGCCGTACGGACAGCGCTCATCACTGCCTCTGTGCCTGAATTTACCATACGAATCATCTCTACATGAGGAATCCGTTCACAGATAAACTCCGCCATTTCTACTTCCTTTTCCGTAGCGCAGCCGAAGCTTAGACCGTTTTCACTGGCACGAATCACTGCTTCCTTTATTTCTTCCCGGTTATGCCCCAGAATCATTGGGCCCCAGGAACCGATATAATCCGTATAGGCATTTCCGTCCACATCAAATATTTTACAGCCTACAGCTCCCTGGATAAAGCGGGGCGTTTCTCCTATTGCCCCGTAAGCCCGCACCGGGCTGTTGACTCCTCCGGGAATCCTCTGGACTGCCCTTTGGAATAATTCTTCTGATTTTGTCATTATCCGATTCTCCCTTCTTCTATAAATCTAGCGATTTCCTCAGCAAAATAGGTCAGGTAAATGTCTGTGCCTGCCCTAAAAGCACTGGCTGCCATTTCACAGATAATCCTGTCCTCTTCTATAAAGCCCAGCTTGGCTCCCGCCTTTACCATAGCGTATTCTCCGCTGACAGAATATGCGGCCACAGGAAGATGGATGCTGTCCTTCACCTCCCGGACAATATCCAGGTAGCTCATGGCCGGCTTCACCATGATAATGTCAGCTCCCTCTTCCACATCCAGCAGGGCTTCTTTCACAGCTTCCCTTCTGTTATGGAAATCCATCTGATAGCTTTTTCTATCTCCGAAAGAGGGGGCAGAACCTGCTGCATCCCGGAAAGGTCCGTAAAAGGCAGAGGCATATTTGACTGCATAAGACATAATGGGAGTTTCCTGGTATCCTCTTTTATCTAAAAGGCGGCGGATAGCCCCTACCCTTCCGTCCATCATATCAGAAGGAGCCACCATATCCGCTCCCGCTTCCACATGGGAGAGAGCTGTTTTAGCCAAAAGCTCCAGGGTAGGGTCGTTGTCCACCTCTTGGCCTTTTAATAGACCGCAGTGTCCGTGGGAAGTATACTCACACATACACACATCTGTAAGGAGATACAGTTCATCCCCAAAGTCAGCCCTGGCTTTTTCAAGGGCTTTCTGGATAATGCCATCCTGGGCGTAGGCCTGGCTGCCCACCTCATCCTTATGCTCCGGAATACCGAAAAACATAACTTTATCCACACCGGCCTCCAAAAGCGCTTCCAGCTTCTGGGAAACACAATCCAGACTGTAACGGTACTGTCCCGGCATAGTAGGTATCTCTTCTTTTATATTCTGGCCTTCTTTTACAAAGAGAGGGTATATCAAAGCGCTTTTATCTATTCTGGTCTCTCTTGCCATTTTTCTGATTTTCTCGTTTCCTCTCAGCCTTCTGGGCCTGATTGTCATTTCCATTGTCTCAACACTCCTTTTCTTCCTTCATTCTGCAAACCAGCTCTACCAGGCTGTCCATGTCCGCCTGTTTGGCCATATAAGTCTTCATTCCCAATGCATCTGCCGCCGCCTTAGTCTGCTTTCCGATACAAGCAGCCCGGACCAGGGAAAAATCCAGCCCCTTTACCGCTTCTGCAAAGCCCCGGACCGTGGAAGCGCTGGTAAATACGGCACAGTCTATATGCCCCTGTTCAAACTCCTGTTTCTCGTCTATCAGATCCTGTTTTTCATATAAGGTTTCATAGGTAGCAATGTCGGAAATCTGAAGTCCCGGCTTTTTCTTAAGCTCCTGTAAAATCTCTGAATTACCTGCCTTAGCTCTGGGAAGAAGAATCCGTTCTTCTCCCTGACAGGCCTGGCACAAAGCCTGTCCCAGAGAGGCTCCGTCATAGACCTCTGGTACCAAATCCACGAAAAAGCCTTTCTCTTCCAATGCCTTTTTCGTTCCCTTTCCGATTGCCGCCAGCTTGGCCTGATAAAGTTTTCTTATGTCCACACCGGCTTTTTTCATCTCCTCAAAGAAAATCCGGACTCCTGTAGGGCTGGTAAAAGCAATCCAGTCATAGGTTTCCAGAGTCTGAAAAGCCTGGTAAAGCTCCTTCTGGTCCTCCAAAGGTCTGGTGCAGATAGCAGGAAGCTCCAATACCTCCGCCCCCTTTTTTCTCAGCTTTTCTGCCATTGCAGAAACCAGCTCTCTGGGTCTGGTGACTAATACCCGGCAGCCTGCCAAAGGCAGTTTTTCATACCAGTCAAATTCCTCTGCCAGGGGGCATACCCGTCCCACCACAATAATGGCAGGGGGCT
>CABSEJ010000151.1 GCA_902476765.1 uncultured Blautia sp. | reverse complement strand
GTACAGCTTAGATATGTACCATAAAAACCGCAGTGGAAGGTTGGGATTCACCGTGGACTGGTGTTCATATAAAGAGAGCCTGGCATCAATGATGAAGGACAAGTCATTCTGCATGTTCATGTAGATAGCGTTTTCCAATGTGTTGATTTCCAAAAGCTCTGGGGCTGTATAATTTTTTCCACTTATGGCATTGTATAATTCCAACAACTTTTCCTTGTCCTGAAAAATCATGGTAAAGATTCTGGATTTGTAAACCCGGTTTACAGAGGAATTCACAGTGGAAGCTTCCCGTCTCCGGGCAGTGGCCCTTTTATCTGCATTCCTCAGGCTGCTTTTCTCTGTTTTCCCTGGTTCTTCACTGGATACCGTGCTTAACTTCTCATTAGCTGCCCCTTCATATCCTTTTTCCTTCCTATCACCGGATACTTTCCTGTTTTCTTTTCTGTCATCCTGTATTTCTCCCATAAAATACCTCCTTTTCTTTTTTATCAGGCAGGAGGCCTTTAGGGGATGACAGGGAGAACACAAACGTATCGGTCAAAATACTTTAAGTACAATCTCCTATTCCCATATGAAAAAAGAAACCTCTCTGCCGTTTCCTTATTGGGATAAAAGCATTGAGATTTCTTTCCTTTGATATGTTCTTAGATAATTCAGATACGGCAGCGCCGCTTAGACGATTCCTCTCTCAAAACAAAAAAGAGGGACAAAAGGCTATTGAAATATACATGCTTTGCCATTATCATAGCACACTTTTTCCCCTGGAACCACAGGGGAATTTATACAAAATCAGCCTGGTTTTGGACCCTGATTTTTGTTACATTCCTATCCCTTCCTGTTCCAGTTTTCTCCCCGTTTCCTTCATATACTTTAACACCGCTGTGTCTTCTCCCTCTCCATCCATTTTTTCTATCAGCTTATCCAGCCGTTTTCGGTCATTGTCTGTAAGTTCCTGGCTGTAGTCCTTATATTTCTCCAACTGGTAAATTCCCATATGATAGGTCTGAAAGGGTATGCCTGTTTTCCTGCACAAATCTCTGTATATCTCAAAACCTCCCACATCAATATCTCCAAAATGAAGATACCGGGCATTCGGAAATTCCTGGTAGAGCATATGAAGAAGCTTCCGTCTTACTCCGTTGTGATAACCGCCCAGATAAACCAGCAGGCTGTCTTTTTCCTGCCATCGGTAAAAGGTGGTAAGGTTTTCTATGGTAATGATTTTCTTAATTTCAGTCTGAGCCTGGATTCTCACCTTCCCGATGTCTTCTCCCGACAGGCCGATTCCCTGTTCCAGTTCTGAAAGTTCAAAAAAGCTTTTCTTATTCTTCTCAAAAACAAGTCTGCCCTTTCCTTTCATATAGACATAATCCGGTGTGTGATAGACGAAATATTCCGCCAGGATTCCATAAGCGTCCATATCTTCGAACTCCTTACGAAAACGTCTCATAACCTTTTCCACCAAGCCCAGCAATGATTCAAAGGTTTTAGAGTTTCCGAAATGACGGATAGAAAACTCACGGATGTAGCAATTCTCTTTATTTTCCTCCAAAGCGCCCAAGGCCAGAATCAAATTTCCGGTTCGCTGCAGGTCCTCTAATTTTATAAATTCTCCTACTGGCTTTCCTTCTCTGAGCCGTTCTGTAAGATAAGCAAGAAAGGCCTGCACCACAGGGGTCTGCCAATGTGCTTTTTCCTTTTCCAGCAAGTCCAGGTTTTCCTGGACCAGCCTGGCTTTGGATTTTCTCCCCACATAGGCATAGACTTCTGTCACCTTCTCTTCCCGGAGAATCACCTTTTCCATAATATGTCCTTCCCTGCCGCCTTTCCATAGGATAGAGAGAAATCCTCGTTCTTCCAGGGCTTTCATTTCGCTGTGAATGTCTTCATAAGCCAGGGAGCTTTCGTTAAAATATTCCGGCATAATTTTCTTTGTAAAAGGAAAACTGATATGCACAGCAACTTTATTCTTTCCCTGAGATAAAAGGCTTCTCTCATAAGAATCCAAAAGCCGGTTTAGCACTTTAACGTCATACCGCCCCATTATAATATTCCTCCACATAGCTGACCTTGTCATCTGTCATAACAAGAAGAGTTTCCTCCATCTCCGGTCCAATGTACTGAATCTTGTCCGGCGGAGCTGCTATAAGAATCTGCAGAGGCAGACGTCTTAAAAATTCCAGTACACCGCCGATACGCTCATCATCCATATTATTAAAGGCTTCGTCAAACATGACCAGGCCTGCCGCTTCTCCGCCGATGTTATTGGTATAAAGCTGCACGAAGGAAGCTGCCACTGTCACATAAAACGGTGTCTGGGTTTCTCCGCCGCTTTTTTCCTCACAGACCTTGGAATAATAGGAATAGCTTCCGTCTCTGTGAATAATTTTAATATCATAATCCATATAGGTACGGTAATCCGTAAACTCATCCAGTGTTTTGGCATTATTCTCATTGTTCACTGCAAGGCGGTCAAACAATTCGTCAATAACCTCCCGGTGAGCCTCATGAAAAATACCGCTGAAAATAGACTCCCCCTGAACCATGTTGAAATCATCCATAATCATCTCATAATAGCTGCGGTACTTTTTACTGGGCATGTACAAAAATTCATATTCTTCGCTGCTGAAGGTAATATCCTTCAGGGCCCTGTTTAATTCTTTAAATTCTCCCTGGGCCTGTTTCATATTCTCCTGGAGTTTTGAAAGAAACTGTTCCCGGAACTCTTCTTCTGCCGCCTGTCTTGCAGCCTCCACCTTTTCCTCATAATCCAGAAGCTCCGAAGTCCGCAGCCGGTCATAGACAAGAGCAAATTCCGGAAATCCCTCCATGGTAGCCGGCGCTCCGAAATTATATTCCGTTTTATACTGTATCATCCGCTCCGTCATAGCGGCTTCCACATTTAGTTTCCTGGTCCAGTTGCCCTTCTTTTGTCTTTCAAAGTTTTCCTTAAACTGTTCGTAGGTTTTCTGTGCCGTCTGCTTTTCATACTCTCTGTTCCAGCCGGAAAGAGCCTCCCCGGCTTCCTGGCCCAGCCTTGTTACCTGTCCCTGCTGCTCCAGCCGCTTCTGCCCTGCTGCCTGAAGCTGTTCCTTTTTATTCTCTATTTTCTGCTGAATGATACCGATTTTCCGGTTCTGGTTTCCAATCTCTTTCTCCAGCTGCTCACGGATTTTTTCCAGGGTGTTCAGCTGAATCTGTTTCTCAATCAGTGTAGAATTCTTTTCCAGAGTTTTAATATTTTCTCTGCATTTCTTTATCATATTCTGACTGTGAAAAAGCCTGGTAAGCACTTCTAAACGATACTTTACATCGATGTCAGACTCTGTGGAAAGAGGCTTCACTGTGTAGTTGAGCTGTTCCAGCTGCTCCTCTACTTTTCTTAATTCCTCCTCCAGAAGAGCCTTTTTCTTTTTGGCCTGTTCTAACTGTACCTTAAAGGCATTTTTCCCAATAAAAGGCATGCTGAAAACTTCCGGTTTAATGGCGCTGGCTACCTTGTTCTGGTATTTCATACATTCTCTGGTAATGGAAGTGGGATACTTCTTTAATTCCTCATACCGACTGCACATACGCACTTTACCCAAAACCATATTGGCAAACCTGCGGGCATATTTATTTTTAGAGCTGACAGCCTGTGCAAGGGTTCCCTCAGGAGTCTGGTCATATTCCTCCAGGTTCTGGGCATTTATCAGTCCCACGCCATAGGCCTTTTTTTCTTTTCGCAGTCTGTCATAAATTCCCAGGGCAATATCGAAATTTTCCGGCTCCACAAGCACATAAAAACGCTGGGTATTCAAATAGCCTTCCACTGCGTTTCTCCAGCTTTCATCTGCGATTTCCAAAACCTCACAGAGAACATGGGGCTCTGCTTTGCGGCCGATTCTGGCAAACTCTTCCTGGACAGCTTCCATAACCCGGTTTACTGCCGGAGGATAAGACAGCTTCTTTCGCTCCAGCCGCTTAATCTCCTCTTCCAGCTCCAGCTTTTGGCTCTCCTTTTCCCTCTGTTTAATCTGCACCTCTGCCAGTTTTCTCTGGACCTTCTCGTACATTTCCGTCTTGTAGCGAATCACCTTATCTACAAGACTGCGAGTCTCTGCCACATCCTGGATTTTATCTATTTTTTCCAAAACCACTCTGGCTTCCCTGACAAAATCCACATCCTTGATTTCCAACAGCTGGTCTAACTGGGCCAGGCTTCTTTTTACACTTTTTTTCAGGTCCTTTTTCTCTTCCAAAAAGCCCCGTTCTTCCTCCAGATAATGTTCCAGTTCTTTCTTCTGTTCTTCCAGGGCAATAAAATCCTTGTTCTGCTTCAGTTCAACTCTAAGGTTAGTCTCGATTTCCTGCTTCTGATTTTTCTCCGCTTCTGCAGCCTCCAGCTCCTGGATTGCCTGATTTTTCCTGTACTCTTCTGTACTGATTTCCGCCTTCAGCCTTTCCATCTGTTCCCCGGCAATATCCGCCTCTGCCCGGCAGAGAAAGAACTGATACATACCATCTCTGTCTATACAGCCCTTTGCCTCCTGGTAAAAGCCTTCTATCTTCTCCAGCTTTTCCATTCTCCGCTTCACAGACTCCAGGGTCCTTCCCAAATCCTGATAACTGCGTACATTTTCCCTGAGAACGTCAATGCTGACCTCTTTTTCGTCTAATACATAGGAATACACAAAGTCTTTAATATTATCAATAGGTTTAAAAGCCAGTGCCTTGGGAATCAGGCTGAAAAATTTGTCCTCGATTCTCCCCAGCCTTGCCTTTACCATTTTCTTGGCCTCCACCTGTGTCTTGCACCATTGGCGGATTCCCTTGTTTGCGGCACGAAATTCCGAAATGGACCGAGGGGTATTCCCTGCTTTGAAAAACATTTCGTCATTTAGTCTTTTGTCATCTATCAGGTATCGGACCGTTGTTTCCTGGCCTTCTGTGGCAGAATCCACCACAGCCCCTATAATAAAATACCGGTTCCGGCTTTCCTCATAAAATTCCAGGGCTATGTGGGCGCTAATCTCCCCGGTTCTCTCATAAGTCTTATTTTCCCTTCCTGTTTTATACCGCACATAACCGCTGAGCTTTCTCTTTCCATTCTCATGAGCCGCTTTATTAAAAGCCGCTGCAGAACAGGTTATGACAAACTGAATGGCATCCAAAAGTGTGGTTTTTCCTGCTCCGTTTTCCCCGGAAAGCAGCGTAGAATCTCCGAATTCAATGGTACAGTTTTCAAAGCGGTGCCAGTTAATCAGCTTCATTCTCTTCAGTTTTTTCATCTGCAGCTTTCCCCTTTCTGTACAATTCCAGCTTCTCATAAGCCTGCTTAATATCCTCAATCCGCACAGCCATCATAATGGAATTATAAATCAGGATTCTGGAGTCCTCATTTCCCAAATCCTTGTCCAGCAGTTCAATAAGCTGGAATCTGCGGAACAGATGCAGCGCATTCCGCATGGTGGTCTTATCAATCATCTTCTCCCGAATCTGAAGACTTAAAAACTTATCCTGAATATCCCCCAGATTCACAATTACCTCATCACTGACGGAAAGCTCCCGTTTCTTCTCATCATAGAGAACTCTGAGAATCAACAGTATCACCGACTCAAAGAGCTTCAGATTAAGCCGGTTGTAATTCTGCGGATTTGTAAGCTGTATAACCCCTTCATCCTCATTGATTTCCAGGCGATAGCCCAGCACAGACAAATATTCCTGAAATTCCCTCTTATATTTGGAAACAAAATAAAAATCCGCCCTGCCTGCCCCACTGGCTCTGCAAAGAAAGCATTGGCTTAACAGCTTATTGCAGATTCTCTTAAACTCATCTTTATCCCTTTGCAGCATATTTTCCAATAATTCCACGTCTATTTCCTCCAAACCCGGAAATCCTTAAACCGGTATCCCTTTATCTCTTTCACGTCCAATGGCTCTATTTTGTAATTCACATTTTTCCTCTGGCCATACAGCCGAATATAAATAACCTTTATAAAATCTTCTGTGTTTTCCAACGGAAACTGGACTGCCCGCATTTCCCTCTGTTCTCCCAGGCATTTATCCACATATTTCTCTATTTTCTCCACGCTTAACACCCGGCTCATTTTCTCCGCCAGCTTTCGCAGCTTCTCCTGGCGCAGGGCCAAATCCGGCTTGTGATTAGCTATCTGCTGGGGAACAAATTCCTTCCTGCCTTCCACCGGTGAATAAAAAGAAGCTTCATCCAAAAAGGAGCTGCTGTAAATCCGGATAAGATTTTCCAGAAATTCAATTTCATAAATCCCTCCCAAATCCATCTGCTCCCGGTTAATGGCCTCGTTGATTCCCATGAGAATTTCTTTCAGCTGCCCTCTTACATCATCATTCCCAGATAAGAGAAACTTCGCCCGATTTATGGCCGCCCGCTGGTACTGAGTATTTTTTTGATTGATTTCATTGAGTATTTCGTCCATATTCCGGAAGGCTTCAATGATTTCATGAAGATACCGGTACACATTTTCCTTTGCCGTTTCTTTATCTGTCTCCTGGAGAGCGGCCAGCTCCGCCGCCGTCTTTTCCACATAGCTTTTGCTCCTGCTTCTGCTCTCCAGCCTCTCTATAATTTCCGGCCGGAACTTGGATACATTATCCGATGTAAGAAGCCTGTGATAGGCCTTATCTACAATATTTGTAATATAGTCATTAAACAGCGCATCCATAATCTCCGCCACTGTACTGTGCCTGGTCAGTTCATCGATATAATGCTTAATATTAGAATTAAGATTTTTAAGCCCTGTAATAAGCAAATCCGTATTCTCCAAAACCTGCAGAAGGACCACTCCTGGATTCTCCGTATTTCCCCGGACCAGGCTGTAAATCGTATAGATATAGCCCTGATATTCAATCTGCTTTCCTTCTTCAATCTCCAGAAGGGTTTTCATAAGCTTGACAGCATATTCCTTAAAATTCACTCTCTGCACGTAGCTTTTATCCGTTTCCACCTCAATCCATCCATAGAACTCCAGCCTTCTGAGAATACCGTTTGCCTTTCCCCTGCTGTCCGAAGCCGCAAAGTCCTCCTCTACTATCTCCGCAGCTGCAGACTGCTCAAAATAATACTGCAGCTCATCCACCAGCACATCTCTTTCCACACCAAAAGAAAGCTGATGTTCCATAACAGAAAACAGCTTACAGATACATTCCCAATATACCGTTTTATTTTGTGAAGACAAAGGGACAAAGAAATTCCCCGGTAAGACCTGAAACATAGAATACCCCCGGCTCCCTGAATGGTTTACTTGTTATCTGGGAGTATTATAAGATATTTGGAAAAAATTGTCATTAGGTTTTTCCAAACTAAAGCAAATAGGGCGTAACAGTTCAGCCTAGGTCTGCGCACTTGCTGCGCTGACCGTAAGAACATGATTCAGGAGGCAAAATCCCATCGCCGTAGGCGATTTTGCATGGATTTTGCCTGTAACGGTTCAGCAAAGCTGAACTGTTACAATAGGGCTGTCCCATTAAGCTAAAATTTGAGAATATTTATAAATTTACTGCAAGTCTACGTGGCTTTGAGCCTGAGGCCTTAAAGCTATACTCGGCAAATTCACATAAAATGTATAAATATTCTTCATATCTGCTTAATGCGGCAGCCTCCTTCTCCAGCTTATTATTTTTTCAACAGACTTTTCTCATTCATCTTCTCTATAACTGCCTGGATTTCCTCCTCTGTACTTTCCAGTTCCTCTGCTATCTGGGAAATCGACTTTCCTCTTTCTATTTTTTTCTGTATCAACCGAGCTCGGCCAATTTCAAGGCCTTCCTGTATTCCCTGTCTGCGACCTTCCCGCATGCCCTTATTCCAAAACTGCTCCCTCTCCTGTCTCATGTGTTCCTCTTCATCGTATTCAAAGATACTCACACTCTTCGCCTCCGCTCTATTCTTCTCCAGAAAATCTT
>CABSEJ010000150.1 GCA_902476765.1 uncultured Blautia sp. | reverse complement strand
ATCCTGTCGCAAAGTGGCTAGTCTTATCTACACAATCAGAAGCATCCGCCCATAATTCCCAGCTCTTTCAATTTTCTGTTCAATTCCAGCAAAATCCTCTTTCGCCGGTTTGCTATGGTTTTTCGGCTGCACCCGCAAAGCTGCGCCGCTTCCTTTACGGTTACTTCCTCAAAGAACAGAAGATATAAAAGATAAGCGTCCGCCTCCGGTAATTCCTGCACTACCGTCCGTAGCTTTTCCACGCATAAGGCATCCCCCTTCCCCCGGACAGTGCCATCGGATATTCTCTTACTGTTCCATAGAAAAGAGATTCTGTCTCTTTCCTCATCCGTTTCAACGCCGTAAAAATCGTCTGCGAAACCGTAGGCTGTGCAATCCCAAGCTCCCGTGCGATTTGTCCCTGGGTTTTCTCGTGGCAAAAATATTGAATAACCACCACCCGCTGCCGCTCTGTCAAGAGCCGCATCCACTCCCGGAGATTCTCTCTTTGCACAATCTGCTCCAGTGGGGAAAGCTCCGGATCTGCCAAAAACAGCCATTCTTCCGATACTGCATGATAGGAAACCATTTTTTCCCTGCACACGGCCTCCCGGTTCTTCACAAGGCGATCTTCGCCCTCCAGAAGCAAACGCACATACCATTCCTGCTGTTCAAAAAATGCCCCGGCAATACAAACGGTCTGGCCGTTACTCTCATAGAAGTAATCTCCGCATCCATGAACAGGAAATACCGTGGTGTGCTTTCCCACCCGATAAAGGGCATACCCACTCCCAAAAACCAAAAGCTGCGCTTCTTCCCGAATTTCCATCTTCAAAACAGCTTTTTCCTGTTCCATCAGATACCGGGCCGTAGGAGATTTCCCATTCCTTTCCGGTTCCTTTATCCTCTTTTTTAATTCCTGCAATGTCAGCATAGCGACCACCTTTCCGCCCGTAGGCTGCGGGCGGACGGATGGCGGCACACAGGAACCATCCAAAAAGGAAGCAAAAAAGATTTCCGACACGCCCGTTTTTTTAACGGGAGCCAGAAACTCCTTTTGCCGCCTGATAAAATCTTTCTGCGAACCGATTACCGGTACTGCGTGATTGGCTGTATCGGCACCGCTGCTTCAGATAGCTTTGCAGTTCCTTCCGTCTGCTTCCGATCTTCCTCGTCAATCAGCACCGAGAAATCGCCCATCGCATCATAAGGACAGTTTCTCCGGTAATCCATGTTTTCCTCTCTTGTCAAGTGACTCACACTCCTTTCCCGATTCCTGTGTTTTCTTTAGCCAGTGTGCCAATACGGCGTTATTTTTCCCTTAGCAGATATGGGGAACTTCTCTCTCTTTCCCCACATATCTGTGGATTTTTACCGTTCCCCTTCTATCCCATCCATCAAGGCAGTCATCGTCTGGATTACAATCTTCTGCTCCTTTGGTTTCAGTTTCCGGATACGGAGAACCATTGTTTCCTCTGGATTTTTCCCATAGGGTACATTCCTTTTTCTCCCCAACAATTCATTGGCATCCGCATCCAGCACCTCCACCATTCCACCATCTTTGTGAAAATCTCAATGGAAGTAGCCGTCTGCCAGCCTTCGTGCAGGCACTCCGGTTTTATGCTTCCGGTCTTAAAGTCATAAATCCGGTTCACATTCCTTCAGGTATCGTCTGACAGTCCAAGACAGTACACCAATGCTTCGTGGTAAACATCCTGCCACCGACATTTTGAAAGATAGGTCTTTGCTTCTAAAACTGTGTTTTTGACCATAACAAAAAGGACACCTCTCTAAAATTTCTTTTAGAAAAGTGTCCTCGTAGTACAACCTATTTACTTGAACTGATATAGGCTCTATTTAAAATTCTTTATTAAAGCCTATTAAGAGAGTTTAATTTGTCGTACTCTTGTCGTACTGTACAACAAAAAGCCTATATTTTTAAGTCTTGCAACCGCTTTAGTACAGCTTCGCTCCAGCTGGAATCCGATCATCTACCATCAGAAGATTTAATCCCTCATGGCCATCTTCCTCATGGACTGCTGAAATCAGCATACCCTCGGAATCAATGCCCATCATCTTCCTCGGCGGCAGATTTACGATAGCGATTGCCGTCTTTCCAACCAGTTCTTCCGGTTCGTAATATTCGTGAATACCGCTTAAAATCGTGCGTTTCCGGTCTGTTCCGTCATTCAGAGTGAACTTTAACAGCTTTTTGCTCTTTGGAACTGCTTCACACGCTTCAATCTTCACAGCACGAAAATCTGACTTGCTGAAAGTGTCGAAATCAACCATTTCCTCAAAGAGCGGCTCAATTTTCACATTGGAAAAATCAATCTTTTCAACAGGTTTTTCCTCTGCCTTGGCAGCTGCTGCAGCCTGTGCCGCATTGTTTGCCTCATTCTTCGCAGCACCCTGGGACTTCATTGTTGGAAACAGTAAAACGTCCCTTATAGCTGCACTGTCCGTGAGCAGCATACACATTCTGTCAATACCAAAACCGATTCCTCCAGTAGGAGGCATTCCGATTTCCAGAGCATGCATAAAGTCTTCGTCTGTGGTATTGGCCTCTTCATCACCCTGAGCCAGCAGCTCTTCCTGGGCCTTAAAGCGTTCTCTCTGGTCAATGGGATCGTTTAGCTCAGAATAAGCGTTGGCCATTTCCCAGCCGTTCATAAAGAACTCAAACCGCTCTGTGTATTCCGGCTTATCCGGTTTTCTCTTGGTCAGAGGAGAAATCTCTACCGGATGGTCCATAACAAAGGTAGGCTGAATCAGATGCTCCTCTGCAAAAGTCTCGAAAAACAGAGAAAGAATATCGCCTTTTTTATGTCTTTCCTCAAATTCCACATGATGCTCCTTAGCAGCGGCTCTGGCTTCCTCAAGGGTATGGATTTCATCAAAATCTACTCCTGCGTATTTCTTAACAGCCTCCACCATGGTGATTCTCTCAAATGGCTTTCCTAAATCCATTTCCACGCCATTATAAGTAATCTTTGTTGTTCCCAGAACTTCCTGGGCTACATGGCGGTACAAATTCTCTGTTAAATCCATCATGCCGTGATAATCTGTATATGCCTGGTAAAGTTCCATCAGGGTAAATTCCGGATTATGCCTGGTATCTAATCCCTCGTTACGTAATACTCTTCCGATTTCATATACTCTTTCCAATCCGCCTACAATCAGTCTCTTTAAGTACAGCTCCAAAGATATGCGCAGCTTAAAGTCCTCGTCCAAAGCATTGAAATGGGTTTCAAATGGACGGGCAGCCGCTCCTCCTGCGTTGGCCACCAGCATAGGAGTTTCCACCTCCAGGAAGCCCTGTCCGTTTAAGTAATTCCGGATACTTGCAAGGATTTTGGAACGCTTAATAAAGGTATCCTTCACATCCTCGTTCATGATTAAATCCACATATCTCTGACGGTAGCGCAGGTCTGTGTTAGTAAGACCGTGGAACTTCTCCGGAAGAGGATTCAGGCTCTTTGACAGCAGTGTCACTTCAGCGGCATGAATGGAAATTTCTCCGGTTTTTGTCTTAAATACTTCACCTTTGATTCCTATAATATCTCCTATATCCAGCTTCTTGAAATCTTTATAGGATTCCTCACCTACACTGTCTCTAGCCACATAGGACTGAATGTTTCCCTGTAAGTCCTGGATACTGCAAAAAGAAGCTTTTCCCATAACACGTTTTGACATCATACGGCCTGCCAGAGAAACGGTTTTTCCTTCGAATTCCTCAAAAGCGTTTTTAATTTCCATGCTGTGATTGGTCACATCATATTTCATAATCTGAAAAGGGTCTTTGCCATTGGCCTGCAATTCAGCCAATTTATCACGGCGAACCTTCAGTAATTGATTCAAATCCTGTTCCTGTGCTTTCTTCTGCTGTTCTGCCACTTCGTACACTCTCCTTATATCTTTATATATTTCTCTCGATTCCCAGAACCTTATATTCCATCACGCCTGCAGGCATTTCCACGGATACTGTGTCTCCTGTCTTAGCGCCAATCAAAGCTTTTCCTACCGGAGATTCATTAGAAATCTTACCTTCCAGACTGTTAGCCTCTGTGGAGCCTACAATTTTAAATTCAATCTCCTCGTCAAACTCAACGTCATAAACCTTTACCTTACATCCAACACTGATTTTGTCCAGGTCTACTTCATCCTCAACCACAACCTCAGCGTTTTTCAGGATTTTCTCAATCTCCTCGATTCTGGTTTCGATGTCTCTCTGCTCATCCTTCGCCGCATCATACTCGGCGTTCTCAGACAAGTCTCCCTGTTCTCTGGCTTCCTTAATTTTCTCGGCTACTTCCTTTCTTCTGTTCACCTTCAAATCATGAAGCTCGTCCTCCAGTTTTGTAAGCCCCGCATAAGTAAGTAATGTTTTCTTCTCTTCCATTTTGTTTTGTACACCCTTTCTTTCATATATTCATATAATTGGCTGAAAAAATTATGACTTCTAAACTATAATCAAAGACCCCGCAGCAAGCTGACGGGGTATCTGACCCTCACAGCAGTGGCCAACCGGAAATACAGACATCTCACCTTGACTCGTTGCTTGCGGGAATAAACGGAACCTGCCTCTGCAATAAGGCCGCTTCCTCTAAAGTGCTTCTTAACAGTCATAATATTATAAATAATACCTATGCATATGTCAAGCCAAATACCCCTCAAAATCCCCGATTTTATAGTTTTTTTATTGTATAAGTCCAGTCTCAAAGCAGGGAACCATGGGCTGCTTGCAGACCGATGGGGCATTGCTTATTTCTTAAAGTCCTTTCACCAGCTCCTCCAGCTCTTCGAAGCTTTCCACCTGGTTTACCATCCTGCGGACAGAGGCGGAATGAGGCATTCCCGCAGTGTACCAGGCCACATGCTTGCGCATCTCCCGGATTCCTGTGTATGGGCCTTTATATTCCAGCTGAAGCCTGGCATGGCGCAGCATCATCTCCTTGATTTCTTCTTTTCCCGGCTTTGGCAGAAGCTGTCCTGTCTTCTGGTAATGAAGGATTCTGGAAAAGAGCCAGGGATTTCCCTGAACCGCCCGGCCAATCATAATCCCGTCGCAGCCGGTTTGCTCCTGCATCAGCATAGCTTTTTCCGGAGAATCCACATCCCCGTTGCCGATAACCGGAATGGATACCGCCTCTTTTACCCTGCGTATAATATCCCAGTCCGCCTTTCCGGAATAATACTGCTCCCTGGTCCTTCCGTGGACTGCTATGGCTGCTGCCCCGGATTCCTGGGCAATCCTGGCAATCTCTACTGCGTTGACCGTGTCCTGGGTAAAGCCCTTCCGTATTTTCACGGTGAGAGGCTTCTTTATGGCCCTGGATACCTTAGTAATAATCTGTTCCACCAGCTTAGGATTCTTCATTAAAGCAGAGCCCTCCTGATTGTTGACCACCTTAGGCACCGGACACCCCATATTTATGTCCAGAATATCAAAGTTTCTATCCTCAATCTGAGCGGCAATTTCTGCCATTAAATCCGGCTCAGAGCCAAAAAGCTGGAGCGACACCGGCCTCTCCCTATGGTCAATCTCCATAAGGCTTTCTGTATTTTTATTCTTAAAATATATGGCCTTGGCACTTATCATCTCCGTGCAGATAAGTCCGGCCCCCTGCTCCTTGCACAGCAAACGAAAAGGCAGGTCTGTTACTCCTGCCATAGGCGCCAGCACAAGGTTATTTTCCAGGGTTACATTCCCAATCTTTAATTTCATTCTAAACCTCAGCTTTTCCTGTTCTTTTCGTAAATAATCCGAAGGCCTGTAAGCGTTAGCTTTGGGTTATAAATATCAATAGCGCTGGTCTCACGGGCCAGAACTTTTCCCAGACCCCCGGTAGCCACTACCTTCAAGTCATGAAATCCGGATTCTTCCCTGACCTTCTTTACAATATATTCTACCTGGCCGATATAGCCGTACACCAGACCTGCCTGCATACTGGTAATCGTATCCTGGGCCAGAATAGATTCCGGCTTTACTATGGAAAATTTAGGCAGCTTGGCTGCCTGCTGCCACAAAGCCTTTGCGCTGATTTCCAAACCAGGGGCCGTGATTTCTGCTGTAAACTCTCCCTGTCCGTTGACTAAATCATAAGTAGTGGCCGTTCCGAAATCCGCCACCAGCACCGGACCTCCATATAACTCATAAGCCGCAGCAGCATCTACAATTCGGTCCGCTCCCACAGCTCTTGGGTTAGCAGTTTTCACCTTGATTCCTGTCTCACAATCTATATCTGCAAAATAAGGCCTGATACGAAAATATTTTATGATTCCGCTGGTAAGAGAATGCATCACATCTGGCACAACAGAACTGATGATAGTGTCCTCAATACTATCCTTGGAAATCCCTCTGTATTCCAGCATATTGCAGATAAAAATCCCATATTCATCTGAAGTTCGGCTGTGGCCGGTAGTCATGCGGAAGGTTCCCATCAGCTCCTCTTTATCAAACACACCTAAGGTAATATGAGTATTTCCCACATCAATTACCAACAGCATTTTCTTCCTCCAGCTCCTCTCCTAAAAAGAATACCCGGTAATAAAGCTCCAGAGATTCCCAAAGCTCCCGTTTGGAATTTCTCAGCTCCTTGATACGCAGCACGCTTCCAATCTCGTCAAACATAGCGTCTGCCTCCAAAGATTCCACCTGGAACTGAAGATTCCCTTCCTCGTCAAACTCCAGAGTAAGCACTCCTCCTATTTCCTCTGTGTACAGCACACACATAATATGAAGCTCGTCCTGCACAGACTGAGGAAGGCTGGCAAAGTCCTGATTAAAATAATATTTCTGCTCATAGGCACTTGCTCCGCACAAAACAATCTTATCCTTATACATTCTCTTCTCCCTAATTATACTTTTCTATCTGCAAAATAATCTGTGCCCCGATTTTCGAACAGCTCTACATTTTCGGACTGCTGTCTCTTACACAGCCCCAAAAATCTTCTGCATCTTCTGACCGCCGTTTCTTACACAGCCCCAAAAATCTTCTGCATCTCCTGGCCGCCGTTTCTTACACGACCCCAAAAAACTTCCGCATCTCCCGGCTGCTGCCGCTTACACAGCTTCAACGCCTTCGGCCCTGCCGTTACACATAGCTGTACAGCCCTCGCACAGAAACCTCACCAGAAAGGATTTTTCGGATATTTCCCTGCTCATCCTCCACCAGAAGTTCTCCGGTTTCCGTAATTCCTCTGGCAATACCTATGGTTTCCTGCTGCTTCTCTATGATTCGGACTTGCCTGTCCTTATTCAATAGCAGGCTTTCATAATCCTTCTGTAAAAGACTTAAATCTTTTGTCTGCAAAAGCTTCCGGTAATTCCATTCAAAATACTCCATGGTTCTGGCCGCCATTTCCTCCCTGGAAACTTCACAGCCTTTTTCCAGAAGCAATGAGGTAGCCTTGTCCTGAATTTCAGGGGCAAATGCTTCCTGATTCACGTTGATTCCCACACCGATAACAATAAAAGCCGCTTTCTGGCCCTCCATTTGCATTTCTGTGAGAATACCGCAGATTTTCTTTCCGCTCATGACCACATCATTGGGCCATTTAATCCCCACCGGCTTTTGGGTAATGTCACTGGCAGCCTGGGCCACAGACAGCCCCATAACCAGGGTCAGCCGGGCCGCTGCCTGTGGAGAAATCTCAGGCTTCCACAGAAGAAGACTCATATACACATTCTGCCCGGGAGGAGAATTCCAGACTCTTCCGAACCGGCCCTTCCCTCCATTTTGCTTCTCTGCCAGAAACAAAACCGAATCCGCCTCCTCTTCCCATGGACCAGGACTCTTTTCCTGTTCCAAAAGCTTCTTTCCATAGGTCTTAGCCCAGGTATTGGTGGAATCTGTTTCCTCCTGCCAAAAAAATTTCCTTCCCATCTGCCGGCTGTTCAGGACTTTTCCATATTCCTCTGTCTGAAAGGCTTTTAACTCCTTTTCTATCAAAACTCTGCCCCCAAAGTTGCCGCC
>CABSEJ010000149.1 GCA_902476765.1 uncultured Blautia sp. | reverse complement strand
ATGGCAAGATTATGGGATACTGTTATTTTGGCAAAATGGAAACAGGTATTTGAATATATTCCAGTCGAAAGCCAGATTGAGAAGTTTCAGAATGAATACTATGAAGCGATTGCCAAGTGCCATGTTGCTGGAGAATCCACCTTTTTTATTGAGTTTATGCTATCACAGATTGATAAAATACTGGATGAAACCACTATTCAAATCAATGGAGAAAATGAGTATCTTTCCGAAACCGTCAAAAAACTGCTTGATGTTATGGAATACGATATTCCGTACACAAGCAAAACGCTTATGGAAAAGTTAAAACTAAAGTCAAGAGAAGGATTCCGCAGAAATTATCTGCATCCGGCTATTGAATTGAATCTTATTCGAATGACGATACCAGACAAACCGAATAGTAGAAATCAGCGATATATAAAAAAATAAGTATTTTGGTGGTATTAACTTCATTAGTTACACTATATATCTCTTCTAAAAAGTAAGTTCAGATCCATCATCCTGCTGGCTATGGGTGATGAAGAGACAGGCGTTGTGATTGAAGTGAAATATGCAGAGAATGGGAATCTGGAAGAAAGCTGCAAAAAAGCCCTGCAGCAGATTGAGACCAACCATTATGAAGATGCCCTCCGCAAAGAAGGCATGGAGCATATCTTAAAATATGGGATTGCCTGCTATAAAAAAAGATGCAGGGTCATGCTTGCTGAGCAGGACACAGCGGAATGAGCGGGAAATAGACGGAATCAAAATTGCACTGAATCCTTATGAGGCGGTTGGGCCGTATAAGAAATAAACAGAAGAAAGCATAGGATAAAAAGCAGACAGACTGTATGGAAAAGCGTACAGCCCTCTGCTTTTTTTGTGTATTTTAGCATGCGATGAGTATTGATATAAAATAAAAAGAAAAAATGAAAACTGGTAAAATAGTGAAAATAATGATAAAAACGCACAAGAAAAAGTTGAAAAATTAGTGATAAATATACAAAAATTTCTGAGGAGAGAGAAAAAGTATTTACACAAAATGTATATTGTGATATATATAAATTATAATTTATAAATTATAAAATATGAATACGAGGTGAACGGATGAAGTATTATAACGGAGAAGGAGTAGGAAGGACACTGGTTATCGAACTGGACCGGGGGGAGGACTTGTTCGAAGGACTGGAGGAAATTCTGAAAAAAGAAGGAATTAAAGATGCTTATGTGGCCAGTGCGGTGGGCAGCATTGAACGGCTGGAGTATCACCGGCCAAAAACAATGGATGCAGCTACAGAAGATGAATTTTTATCTTTAGATGGCCCCTACGAGTTTGGAAATATTTCAGGTACTGTTTTTGATGGAGTCCCACATCTTCATTTTTCTGCAGGAGGAGTAAATGGACTTCATGTAGGACATCTGGAAAGAAATACTAAAGTTCTGTATCTGCTGGAGTTGGTGGTCATAGAGCTTAAGGGACTGCACCTGAAAAGAGAACTGACTCCTGAGAATGTAAAGAAGTTGTTTCCTGTAGCATGACAAAAGGAGGAAATAAATGTATCAAGAAATTTATAACCGGAGATGGGAAAGCTTAAATGGGGAATGGAAATATCGTTTAGACCAGAATGATATCGGCAGGAGACAGAGCTGGTATCTGGACAACTGCCAAGGGAGTCCCTGGAAAACAATCAAAGTACCTCATAATTGGTATCTGACAGAAGAGATTGGAGATTATTTTGGAACTATCTGGTATGGAAAAACTTTTTCCGTTCTGGAGGATATGAAAGGAAAAAGGCTGTTCCTGTCATTTGAAGGAATTGATTATATATCAGAAGTATGGATTAATGGAGAATACCTTGGCCTTCATGAAGGAATGTTTAATCCTTTTGAATATGAAATTACATCTTATGTACATTGGGAGAAAGAAAATCTAATCCTGATCCGGGACAGTGCTCCTAAAGATACGACAGAGTATATTCAGGCGGATAATGATGAAACCCCGCTGTCAGAGCCTTATAAGTTTCATCAGTCAAAGGGAATAACTCAGATTAAGGGCCATATGATCGAGGCAATGCACCGTCCTGGCTGCTATTCCTCTTTCCGGCAGGATGGTAATTCGGGAGGAATCTGGGGAAATGTAAAGCTTGTGAGCCGTCCCGCTACCTATATACAATGGGCCAAGTGCTATACAAAAATCGGTTATAAAAAGGATTGGCTGGGCGACCAGCAGGATAAGCCTGATGGAACAGGATTAGCTGCCTTTGATGTATATATTCATCATTCAGGCAAAAAAGCAGAGATAACGAACCTTACGGTTCAGGTTAAACCCTATAATTTCCAGAGCAGTGTAAAATGTACTTCCAGCCGGGAGGTAGTTCTTCAGCCTGGAGATAATGTATTTAAACTTTTTGTTACCATTCCGGAGGTAAGACTTTGGTGGACCTGGGATCACGGAAAGCCGAACTTATATACCGCAAAGATTCAGTTAGGTGAAGACGAAATCCAGATGAATTTTGGTGTTAAGGAAATTCATACAGATGAAAAAGGACAGTGGTATCTGAATGGACGGCACATTTTCTTGAGAGGTATGAGATATATTTCCAGCCTTTGGATGAGTGAAGCGAATGAGGAAATGTGGCGGAAAGATTTCCAGAAAATGCTGGATATGGATATCAATGCCATCCGCATTGGAAGCCATGTAGAAAGAGACGGGCTATACACATTATGTGACGAGCTTGGCTTGCTGATGTGGCAGGTATTTCCCCTCCACTACTGTATCAGTGCTTCAGAAGATGTGATTAACCGGGCGTCCGATATGATACGGGATATGGGAATGATGCTGACGAACCATGCATGTATGGGTATGTGGTCCGTATATAAAGAACCTGAAATTTATGGTCTGGAAGAGAAGCCCAATGTATATTTCAAGCTGTGCCAGATTTTGAAAGAAACCCTGGGAAGCGTCGATCCTATTCGCTGGATTCACAAAGGAGATTACCGGGAAGGTGTTCAGAATATTATGATCGGTTCCTGCCAGGATGGGGATATGGATGTACATACAGAAGAGATTAAGCCTAACATCGTAGAGTTTGGTTCGGATTCGGTTCCCAATCTTGTGAGCCTGAAGAAATTTATTCCTGAGGATAAATTGTGGCCGCCATGCTGGGATACCTGGCAGTATTGGGGATTGTTCTACTATAACCAATTCCGCAGAGCCAAAGTAGAGATGGGAAGTTCTCTGGAAGAATTTATTCAGAATACCCAGGACTATGAAACGGTGGTTGTCAAGGAGCAGATTGAGTTTTTAAGACAGCGTAAGTATCAGCCGGTAGCTTCTATGTTCCTATATTATTGGAGCGACGCCTGTCCAATGATGGGCTCCGGTCTATTGGATTACTATAGGGAGCCATATAAAGTTTACCAGGCAATGAAGGGCGTCTATACCCAGGTTCTGGTAAGCCTGGAGTGGGATCAGGAACCTCATGTATTAGGAAGAGAAAAGAAATATGCAAGAGGGGAGAAATTCACCGGAAAGATTTGGCTGAACAATGATCATTTCCACAAATTAGAGGGTGTTACTGTACATTGGGAAATACGGCAGGAAAACAGCCGGGAGGTATTAGAATCTCATACCTTTGTTACAGACCTGGAAGAGGACAGCGCAGAGATTAAGGATCGGATTTCCTGGATTGTTCCTCAGGAGTACGTAGGAAATTATGTGATTGATATGAGTGTAAAGGGCAGAGACGGCAGTGTTCTTTCCGCCAATCAGACAGTGATAAAAGCATGTGTTTAGTTTCTGAGAAAGGGGGAATCCAAAAATGATTATGCTTTATGAAGGAAGACCTGCTGTAGATTTAAGCGGCATCTGGCAGTACAAGAAAGAAGAAACGCAAAAGAGTCTGGAAGCCTTTATGGAGGAAGAGCTTCTCTGTCCTGAAGGATGGCAGGATATACAGGTGCCGAGTAACTGGTATCTTACGGAAATCGGAGATTATTTCGGTACGATTTGGTTTCGGACGAAATTTACAGCGCCGGAATACCAGAAGACAGAACATGTATGGCTCCGTTTCGGAGGGCTGGATTATATTGGCGACGTATGGCTGAATGGGGAATACTTAGGCCGTCACGAAGGTATTTTTAATCCGTTTGAGTTTGATATAACAGACTTGCTGAGGAAAGACGAGCTCAATGAACTGCTGGTAAGAGACAGCGCACCCAGAGATGAGACAGAATATATTAACTGCGGATTAGATAAGGATACGCCATTATCAGAGCCTTACCAGAGACATCAGGCAAAAGCCATTACTCAGATTAAAGGCCATATGATAGATGCTATGCATCGTCCTGGGGCCATGACTTCCTTTCGGCAGGAAGGCAATTCCGGAGGAATCTGGGATAAGGTGCAGCTGATTATCCGTCCGGAGAAATTTATCGAATACTGTAAAATTTCTACAAAGAGGGTCTGGAAGAAAGACTGGACAGGAGACGGTCAGGATAAAGATACGGGCTCCGCTTTGGTCAGTATGGATATTACGCTAAATAATCAGACAGATAAAACCGTATCCGGCAGTTTAAGGGCTTTTATTTCGCCGGCTAATTTCCAGGACGAAGACGTATCCCAGGGGATGAGAGACGTGGTAATCCCGCCGGGAAGAAGTACCGTAAAATTAGTTGTTTTGGTGGAAAATGCAAAACTATGGTGGACCTGGGATCATGGTTATCCTCACCTGTATCATGTGAAGCTTTCCTGGCAGGGAGATGAAACCATTCTGAGATTTGGTATCAAAGAAGTCGAATATGATGAGAAACATGGTAAATGGTATTTAAATGGAAAGCAGATTTTCCTGAGAGGTATGCGTTATATTTCCAGCTTATGGATGAGCGAAGCAAATATGGAGATGTGGAAGCCGGATTTTGAAAAAATGCTGCGTATGAATATCAATTCTATCAGAATCGGCAGTCATGTGGAGAAAGACGAACTCTATTCTCTCTGTGATGAATTAGGGCTGCTGATGTGGCAGGTATTTCCTCTCCATTATTGTGTCAGTGATGATGATGACCTGATTGCAAGAGCTTCTGATATGATACGGGACATGGGTATGATGCTGACCAACCATGCATGTATGGGTATGTGGTCTGTGTATAAGGAACCGGAAGTTTATCTGCTCCCGGACAAGCCAAACAATTATTTCCGCCTGTGCCAGATATTAAAGGAAACATTAAAGTCTGTAGACCCGGTAAGATGGGTGCATCTGGGGGATTACAGAGAAGGCGTTATGAATATTATGCTGGGCTGCTGTTCAGATGGAGATACAGATGTTCATGATTTGAAGCTTCCGCCTAATATTGTGGAGTTTGGTTCTCAGTCTATACCTTGCTTAGAAACTTTGAAGACTTTTATACCAGAGGACAAGCTGTGGCCCCCTCATTGGGATACCTGGGAATATTGGGGGCTGTTTTATTCCAATACATTTAAATACGGAAAAGTGGAATTGGGAAATTCACTGGAAGAATTTATTGAAAATACGCAGATTTACGAGGCGGATTCTGTAAAAGATCAGATAGAATTTCTGCGGCAGAGAAAGTATGATCCGGTGTCCAGCATGTACCTGTATTATTGGAGCGACGCCTGTCCTATGATCGGATCAGGGCTTTTAGATTATTACCGGCGCTCCTATAAGGCTTTTGACGCTATGCAGCAGGTATATACACCGGTGTTAGTCTGTGCAGAGCCCAGTCTTCATCCTTATCGTCTGGGAAGAGAAAAAGTATTTAAGCCGGGAAAAACCTTTACCGCAAGAGTATGGCTGATTAATGACTATGATTATGAAATACCCAATGCTCTGCTTTCCTGGAAAGTAAAAGATGAGACCAGTGGAGAGATTTTGGCGGAGAATCAGCTCCGGTTAAAAATACTGAAAGATTCAGCAGAGATTCCGGATCATGTGGTACTGCCTCTTGAAACTGCCTGGGAGGGACATAACTGTAGGCTGGAAATGAAGGTTTCTACAGATACTGAGGTGCTTTCCGAGAATTACTTCAAGTTTATTATAAAGAATAAAAATAAATAAAAATTCAAAGGAGGAATGAAAATGAGTAAAATGAAACGATTGCTGGCGCTGGGGATGGCCTGTGGCTTAGCACTGTCAGGATGCGGAGGAGCACAGGGCTCTGGTAATGGAGGCGGAGATTCCCAGGGGGATTCAGGCAGTGACGGAGGAAAGACAACCCTCCGGGTAGCCTGGTGGGGTTCTACGGAAAGAGATAAATTATACTATCAGATTAACGATCTTTTCATGAAAGAGCACCCGGATGTAGAGATTGTTACAGAAAGTCCGGGATGGAACGATTACTGGACTGCCCAGTCTACTGCTTACGCAAGCGGCAGCGCAGCAGATGTGGTACAGTTCCAGTCTAATCAGATTGGAGAATATTGTTCCAAAGGAGTGCTTACGCCCCTTGATGATTATGTGGAGTCAGGTGCCATAAATCTGGAGGATTGGAATCAGAACCTTGTAGATACCGGAAAATATGATGACAAATTATATATGGTTTCATTAGGTATAACAGCTCAGACAATTTTTATTAACGAGTCCTTCTTAAATGAGCTTGGGATGGAATTATGGCCAGAGGATGAGGATATTACCTGGGATGAATTTGCAGACTACTTAAATGAGGTGCAGTCAAAACTTGGGGATGATACTTATGCCGGAATGGATATGTACTCAAATAATGACCTTGTGTGGGTTTGGATACGTGAAAACTGCAAGGATGGAGAAGAATGGCTGAATTCAGATGGAAAATTTGCGCCTAATGAAGAAACATTGGCATCTTGGTATCAGTATTCAGATGACCTGAGAAAATCAGGAGCATTCCCCAGCATAGAATGGACCCAGGAATGGAACTCCAAAGCCTGGGAGGAAGGCGCATTAGTAAATAGGAAAGTTTTATTTATGTTTGAAAATGCCAATAAGTATAAAATTTTCCAAAATTCTATGGAAGATAAATTGGCTATCCGTAAAGTGCCTGTAGGAAATGATGGAAAACATGGAGACTTATTGATTACATCAGCTTTTGGAATTTCCGAAACTTCAAAAAATAAAGATCTGGCTGCGGAATACATTGATTTCTTTGCCAACAATCTGGAAGCACAGAAGATCTTTAATATGGAATTAGGTGTACCAGCTTCCCTGACAATTCAAGAAGAATTAGCGAAGGATGCAGATCCCTGTGATATTGCGGCTACGGAATATCTCAATATGGTTGCAGAAGAGGCGCCGCCTTTTGTAGCAAAAGCACCGGGAGTATGGGCTATCCAGGATGAAATCAACAGTACGGCAGAGCTAGTGGCGACAGGAAGCTTGACCTCGCAGGAAGGTGCCCAGCATATCATTGAAGTGGCCAACGAGATGATAGCTGAGAATGCAAACTGACATTGACGGAAGTGCTGCCATGCCGGCGGCACTTCCCCTTTCTAAAGGAGGTAAAAATGAGAAAAAAGAAAAGTGAACGATATGCAGCTTATGTATTTTTACTGCCTTGGATTATAGGATTTATAGTTCTGACCTTTGTGCCAATGATAATGTCTTTATATTATTCCTTTACAAATTATAATCTGCTTACCGCACCTAAGTTTATAGGAATTGAGAATTATATTAGCATGTTTACTTCAGATCTGCATTTTAATAATGCACTGAAAGTGACTTTTATCTATGTGTTTGCTTCAGTTCCTTTACAGCTTTTAGTATCTTTGGTACTGGCTTTTATTTTAAATAAAGGTGTCAAAGGGCTTTCCTTTTTTAGGGCGGCTTTCTATGTACCGTCTTTGTTAGGAGGAAGTGTGGCAATCTCTATTTTATGGAGACAGATTTTTGGAATGGAGGGTATCTTAAACCAGGTTTTAGGACTTATAGGAATTGATTGTGATATCAGCTGGGTGGCGAATCCAAACACAGCGGTATGGACCCTGGTGATTTTAAGGATGTGGCAGTTTGGAT
>CABSEJ010000148.1 GCA_902476765.1 uncultured Blautia sp. | reverse complement strand
CCTGGTTCTCTTTTAACTCCATATGCTTTTCTGTATAGGTATCCCATTTTATTTCCATATCCATACTCCTTTTCCTTATTCTTACATCTGAAAAGTAAAGGCATTCCTTATCAGTCTCCAGCCCTCCGGCTCCCCGCATATCACATCAAATCTGCAGGGCGTAGACAGGCTCAGGCCCTTGTCCATGAGATAATAGAGAGCAGTTTTAGAAATCCTTTTCTGCTTTCTTTTATCTACTGATTCTTCCGGCTTTCCCATCTGTCCTCCCTGCCTGAATTTCACTTCTATGAAGCAGAGATATTCCCCGTCCTTTGCAATCAAATCAATCTCCCCTTTGCGGAAACGGTAATTCTGTTCCAGAATCTTATAGCCTGCTTTTTCTAACTGCAAACGGGCCTGCTGCTCATAATAAGCTCCCCGTTCCCTGGAAGAAACTTTCTTTTCTGTCTCCATCCTCCATCACCTGCCTGCTGCTTTTTCTTCCCCCTTTGCCCTCTGACAGCTTTTAATTTTCTGTTTCCCCCAGAACATTGCGGATAAACGTCTTTCTATGTATGGGAGAAGGGCCATATTTTTTCAGCGCTTCAATATGCTCTCTGGAACCGTAGCCCTTATGGGAGGCAAAGCCGTACTGGGGCATCAGCTTATCATATTCCCGCATCAGTCTGTCCCTGGTCACCTTGGCCAGGATACTGGCTGCTGCTATAGACAGGCTTTTTGCGTCCCCTTTGATAATGGGAACCTGGGGAATATCGATTCCCGGTATTTTCACTGCATCGTTAAGCAGAATCTGCGGCTTTACCTGCAGCTTGGAAAGAGCGTCCCTCATAGCCTCATAGGTGGCCTGAAGGATGTTAATTTCATCAATCCGTTCTGGTGAAGCATAGCCCACCTGAGCTGCCACTGCTTTTTCCATAATTTCCTCATAGAGCTCTTCTCTTCTCTTTTCCGACAGCTGCTTAGAATCATTCAGTCCTAAAATCTCACAGTCCTTCGGCAAAATTACAGCTCCCGCCACCACAGGGCCGGCAAAGGGGCCTCTTCCCGCCTCGTCGATGCCGCATACATAGCCTAAATATTCATATTTGTGCTCATACTCCCGCATCAGCTCCAGTCGCTGTCTCTCTTTTTCCAGAAATTCCATACGCTTATGGGCCTGAAGCAAAAGCTTCTGGACTCCCTTTCTGTTGTCTTCTCTGTAACTTTCGCAAAGCGCCGGAAGTTTCCCCTCCGGCGCCAGTTTAAATTCTTCTTTTATTTCCAGTATACTTTTCATCCTAGTTTTCCTCATGCATGGGAGCAGGCTCCAGGGTAATTTTCCCGATTTTTCCGTTTCTGAACTCTTCCAGCAGTATATTAGCTGCCTTCAGGTAATCCAACTCATTTCCCTTTTGCAGACATTTCCGGTTTTCAGCTACCTGCTCCAGCATTTTTACCCTGTTTTCGGTTTCCTCAATATTGTAACGCTCTTCCAGAATTCCCGGATAACTCTTTTCCAGGAATCCTAAAAGCTCCAGGGAAAGCTCTTCTAAGTTCAGAATTTCATCCCGGATAGAGCCTACCATAGCCAGCCTGGCACCCACCTGCTGGTCCTCAAACTTAGGCCACAGGATTCCCGGGGTATCCAGTAATTCTACACTTTTGTTAATCCTTATCCACTGCTTACCTTTGGTAACTCCCGGTTTATTGCCTGTTTTTGTACAGGCTTTTCCGGCAAAAGAATTGATAAAAGTAGATTTTCCCACATTGGGAATTCCCACCACCATAGCACGGACGGGCCGGTTTTTGATACCTCTTCTTCTGTCTCTCTCTATTTTCTCCTGACAGGCCTCCATAATGGCAGGAAGAACGGCTTTTACCCCTGCTCCGCTTCTGGAATTCAGTTTCAATACCACATAGCCCTTTTTCTGGAAGTAAATACTCCATTTTTCGTTCTCTCTTTGGTCCGCCAAGTCGGCTTTATTAAGAAGAAGTAGCCTGGCCTTATTTTTCCCCAGCTCATCAATGTCAGGGTTTCTGCTGGACATGGGAATCCTGGCATCCACCACTTCTATAATCAAATCTATCAGTTTTATGTTCTCCTGCATCATGCGCTTTGCTTTTGTCATGTGCCCCGGATACCATTGATAATTCATACTATTCCTCGTTTCTAATGTTTTACAAATCCCATCTTTTGAAAAGGCGAGATGCAGAACCACACCTTTCCCTCGATGTATTTTTTATTTACATTTTTCACCTCCGCAAAGCGGCTGTCTTCACTGTTATTCCGGTTGTCTCCCAGAACAAAATATTCATTGCTTTTCAGGGTTACACCGTCCTCTGCAAGACCCGGATTGGTTATCTGCGGGAAATCGCCCTCTTCCTCATACTCTTCCCCGTCAATATATATTATCCCCTCACGAATCTGAATCCTTTCTCCCGGAAGTCCGATTACCCGTTTGATATGAATGGCCGAATTATCCTTCCCATCCTTGGTGAAAGCAATAATATCCCCTCGTTTGGGACTGCCAAGCTTATAAGCCATTTTATTGATAAAAAATTTTTCTCCTGTCTGGAAAGTCGGTTCCATGCTGCTTTCCTGCATAACAATACTCTGAAAAAAGAAGATAGCCACCACACCTGCCAGGGCCAAGACCACCGCTATCTGAAAAACCCAGGAAAAAACCTTTTGTCCTTTTTCACTTTTTATAAATTTAAGAGCCATATCTCTCTGGACTTCCAGGCTCTTTACGTCTGCTTTTATTCTCTTTTTCTTTCGACTTTTCATAATTATCCTCAGCTTGCTTCCGGTGAAAACCCGCAGAAACCAAAAGCCGCCCAAACAAAGCCTCATCCAGGCGTACACGCCGTAAATCGGCAGAATATCCGCTCCTCCCGACTGCAGCCGAATGCATATACCGCTATGTCTGCCCGGCTGACTGTCCACGGGTATAAACAGGGCTGCCCATTAAGTGTGAAAACACCATCTACTTAATGAGCAGCCCCTGTCATGTTACGCTATTATTTTACTAACTCTTTTACCTTAGCAGCCTTACCAACACGCTGTCTTAAGTAATTCAGTTTTGCACGTCTTACTTTACCACGTCTGATTACTTCCACTTTCTCTACGTTAGGGGAGTGTAAAGGCCAAGTCTTCTCAACGCCGATACCGTTGGAATTCTTTCTTACAGTAAAGGTTTCACGGCTGCTTCCGCCCTGCTTTTTCAGGACTACACCTTCAAAAACCTGAATTCTCTCACGGTTACCCTCTTTAATTTTTCCGTGCACTCTTACTGTGTCACCTACGTTGAACTGAGGTACTTCAGCCTTCAGCTGAGCTGCTTCGATGTTCTTAATAATTTCGTTCATGATATATCTCCTTTATCTCTGGATGTTCTTAATGCATTTTGCAGCAGAGGACCATCTCTTTTTTAAGTTCTGTCTCTTTGGGCCGAACTGTTTGCAACAGGTATGATTATACTATCTCCCTGTTTCCTTGTCAAGCATTTTTCCTTGGCAAAATATCCGGCAAGCTTAACAAACTTAGCTCGATTAAGTCGCTTACAAAACTAATATCCTTATGCAGGCCCATGGGATATAATCCGGCAGATTTCATTTTTGTGAGGCAGCTTTCTCAGAAAATCTCTATTTCTCTTGGCTTTGAAAAATTGGTTTCCAGATACTCTCTCACTGCCTCGGCGTCAAAGCTTCTGGCCTGCCGGGGGCAAACCTTCACGCAGCGCATACAGCTCAGACATGCCTGAAGATTGATTTCCAGGGATTCCGGAGAAATAGCATTCACCGGACATTTCTGGACACAGGATTGGCAGCCGTTACATTTTTCTCTTTCAAAGCCTTTGGACACAGGGCGCATTGGTCTAGGCTGAGGTTCTGCTTCTCCGGGAAACCGGACTTCTTCAAAGCCTTTTTCCTCTCCCCGGAAAAGTCTTTTCTTAATTTCTACCCCAAAGGCCTCTAAAACCCTTTTATCCTTCTGGTGGGGCCTTCCTGCCCCCAGTTTCGGGGAATATATATGGGGAATCACCAGGGCCGCCCCGCCGATGCATACAAATCCTCTGTCTGTAAGCAATTTTTTCATCTGTGCCAGGGTATTATCATAGTGGCGGTTTCCATAAGCCGCAAGAATAACACAGGGAGTATTGTCTCCTTTAAGATTAGTAAAGAGAGTATCCTCCATCCTGGGAAGCTGTCCTCCGTAAACAGGAGCAGCTGCCACAAGAAGTTCTTGTTTTGAAAAGCTATACTCCTGTCGTCTGTTTTTTCTTCTTGTCAGATCCAGATAATGAGGGTTTTGTGTCAGAAGTTCTGTAAATATTTTAACAGCTCTTTCCGTTCCTCCCGTTGGACTGAAATAGGCGGCAGTTACTTTTCTGTTTCTGGCCAGCAAATCAGGTCTTCTTTCCTCTGTCCTCAGAAGGGACTGCTGCCAGCGCCACTCTTGAATCTTCTTATGGTCTCCTCCCAGCAGCACCTTGGGCACCTGCCTTTCTCTCCACACCTCAGGCCTGGTATAATGAGGATATTCCAGAAGATTATCCTGCATGGACTCAAACTGGGAAGATTCCTCATTGCTCAAAACTCCCGGCACAAAACGGGAAACAGCATCAATCACCACGCAGGCAGCCAGCTCTCCTCCTGTCAGCACATAATCCCCGATAGAAACATAGTCCGTCACAATCTCCTCCAGCACTCTTTCATCAATGCCCTCGTAATGTCCGCAGAGAAAAAATAATTCCTCCTCCAGAGCCAGCTCCTCCACCAACACCTGGTTCAGCACTTGTCCCTGGGGCGTCAGATAGATACATCTGGGCTTTTTTCCTGTTTTCCCCACCCGGGATTGGCTGATCGCAGCCTGATAGGCCTGGTAAACCGGCTCCGGCTCCATAACCATGCCGGCTCCGCCGCCGTAAGGATAATCGTCTACCCGCCCGTATTTGTTTTGGGCATAATCCCGAATGTTTACCATATGCAGAGAAATCTTTCCGCTTTTTACTGCTCTTCCGGTAATGCTGGTATTTACCGTCTGTTCTATCATTTCCGGAAACAGTGTAAGTACATGATAGTCCATTATCCCCTCCTATAAGCCCTTCAAAAGATGGATAACCATTTTATTATTTTCCACATCCACCTCTTTAATACAGTCTTTGATAGCAGGAACCAGCACCTCTCTCTCAGTGGTCCGGATAACATAGACGTCATTGGCTCCTGTCTCCATTACATCCTTTAAGGTTCCAAAGGAACTTCCGTCTTCCAGAAAAACCTCCATTCCAATCAAATCCCCGATATAGTATTCGTCTTCTCCCAGAGGCAGGGCCATCTCTCTGGGTACATAAAGGCTTTTTCCTTTATAGGGTTCTATGTCATTGATGTTGTCTACATCTTTAAATTTCAGAATTACCAGATTTTTAAAATATCTTACCCGTTCAATATCCAGCTGGCACAGTTCTTTTCCCGTATCCAAAAGAACGCTGTCCAGCACCTCAAATCTCCTGGGTTCGTCTGTGGTAGGATATACCTTCACTTCTCCCCGGATTCCGTGTGTGGTGGTAATCACTCCCACCTGCAGCAAATCTTCCATACACTTTGTTCTCCCTGTTATAAACTTTTTAAAAACAGAAAAAGGAGCTGCCCTGAGGGCCTCTCCCTTTCCATGCACAAGCCTTGGGCTTACTGCAAAATGTCAACCACTACCTTCTTGTCGCTTTTGGAGGACGCAGCTTTCACAACGGTACGGATAGCCTTGGCAATCCTGCCCTGACGTCCAATCACCTTTCCCATATCGGAAGGTGCAACCTTAAGCTCCACAAGGACAGCGTCGTTTTCTTCTGTCTCGGTTACAACCACTTCATCGGGACAATCTACCAGAGATTTTGCAATTACTTCAACTAATTCTTTCATCACAAGGTACCTCCCCGATTATTTTTCGATACCAGCCAGTTTGAAGATTTTAGCAACTACGTCTGTAGGCTGAGCGCCGTTAGCCAGCCATCTCTTAGCTGCCTCCTCATCTACCTTGTATACGCTTGGGTCCTGAGTTGGGTCATAAGTTCCAATCTCCTCGATGAATCTTCCGTCTCTTGGGGATTTGGAATCAGCAACAATGATTCTATAGAAAGGAGCCTTTTTCTGTCCCATTCTTCTTAATCTGATTTTAACTGCCATTTCATTTCACCTCCTGGTATTCTTATTTCTATATGTTAAAAGGGAAGTTTGAATTTTCCTCTTTTAGCACCTTTTCCACCCATCAGTCCGGGCATCTGCTTCATCATTTTCTTCGCCTGCTCAAACTGTTTCACCATACGGTTGACCTCTGCAATGTCAACCCCTGCTCCCCTGGCAATTCTGGCCTTTCTGGAAGGATTCAGAATTTCAGGATGTGAGCGTTCCTTTGGCGTCATGGAAAGGATAATAGCCTCTTTTCTTGCCATGTCCTTTTCATCTACCATACTGTCAATATCTTTCACCTGGGAACCGATTCCGGGTAGCATGCTCAGCACGCTGGACAGTCCGCCCATATTCTTCATCTGCTTCATGCTCTCTAAATAATCGTCAAAGCCAAAGGAATTTTTCCGGAACTTCTGCTCCATCTCCTTAGCCTTCTCTTCATCCAGGTTTGCCTGAGCCTTTTCGATAAGACTCATCACATCTCCCATTCCCAGAATACGGGAAGCCATACGCTCGGGATAAAACTGTTCCAAATCCGAAAGTTTCTCTCCCATACCTACATACAGAATAGGCTTTCCGCTGATAGCCTTAATAGAAAGTGCAGCACCGCCTCTGGTATCGCCGTCCATCTTGGTAAGAATAACACCGTCGATTCCTACCTTGTTCTGGAAGGTCTCTGCCACATTCACAGCATCCTGTCCCGTCATAGCGTCTACCACCAATATGGTCTGGTCTACGGTCAAGGCTTCTTTGATATTGGACAGCTCCTCCATCATATCCTCATCAATATGAAGACGTCCGGCTGTATCCAGAATCAGCACATTATACTTTTCGTTTTTCGCATGCTCATAAGCTGCTTTGGCAATATCCACAGGGCTGTTCTTGTCTCCCATTGCAAAGACTTCCACTCCCTGCTTTTCTCCATTGACCTGAAGCTGCTTGATTGCCGCAGGACGGTATACATCACAGGCAGCCAGAAGAGGTTTACGCCCCTTTGACTTCAGCTTTCCCGCCAGCTTAGCCGCCGTGGTAGTCTTACCGGCGCCCTGAAGACCGGCCATCATCAAAACCGTCACCTCATTGCCGGGGCGAAGAGCTATTTCTGTAGTCTCGCTGCCCATAAGCTTTACCAACTCTTCGTTTACAATTTTGATAACCATCTGTCCCGGATTCAGGCCGGACATTACATCCTGTCCCACAGCCCTCTCCTGTACGGCCTTCATAAACTGTTTCACAACCTTAAAGCTTACATCTGCCTCTAATAGAGCCATCTTTACTTCCTTTAAGGCAGCTTTCACATCCGCTTCCGTCAGACGGCCTTTTTTTCTTAAGTTTTTAAATACATTCTGCAGTTTATCGGTTAAACTCTCAAACGCCATCTGTCATAACTCCTCTAAAATTTCCTGGGAAATCTGTTCCACCTGGGAAACCAGTTCCTGCTTGCTCATGCTGTCACACTCTTTGCTCAGCCGATGAATCCGGCGGATTTTATCCTTGATTTTTACAAACTTTTCTACCAGATGCAGTTTTTCTTCATAATCCTGAAGGGCTTTGCTGCACCGTTTCAGATTATCATGAACTCCCTGACGGCTGATACCCAGTTGGTCCGCCACCTCGCTTAAAGAATAATCATTGAGAACCACGTCCTCATAAACTCTTCTCTGATGCTCTGTAAGAAGCTCTCCGTAAAAATCATATAATAATGTCTGTTCTACAATTTTTTCCACTCGAATCACCTTGCCTATCATACAACAGCTTTTTCCGGCTGTCAAGTATTTTTTCTTTACAAACTTTTGTTCGCCTAATCTTTTCTCTGTACCTCTTTTCTCTGTATCAGGCTTCAGACAATATTTTTCACCTCAGGGTCTGCTGA
>CABSEJ010000147.1 GCA_902476765.1 uncultured Blautia sp. | reverse complement strand
AACGGCGCAGCTATGGCAGCTATTGACTCTGAAGAGGCTGTAACAGAAATGGCTACGATTTCCGCAAGAGAAGCTGCAGCAGTAGGCTGCAACTGGAACTTTGCTCCTATCGTAGATTTGCTTTATAACTGGAGAAATACCATTGTTCAGCTGAGAGCCTTCAATGACAATCCAGATGATGTTATCCGCTATGCAAAGGCATTCTTCAAAGGAATGAAGACACAGAATATCGCCACCTGTATGAAGCATTTCCCAGGTGATGGTACAGAGGAAAACGACCAGCACCTGATTATGGGTGTAAACGAGTATGACTGCGATAAGTGGGATGCTACCTTTGGAAAAGTTTATAAAGAGCTGATTGACGAAGGTGTTATGACCATTATGGCAGGACATATTGCTCTTCCTGCTTATTCTAAGAAGCTTCGCCCTGGAATCAAGGATGAGGATATCCGGCCTGCAACACTGGCTCCGGAGCTGATTACAGACCTTCTGAAAGGCCAGTTAGGATTTAACGGTCTGGTAGTTACAGACGCTTCTCATATGATTGGTATGTTCGGAGCTACTATCCCCAGAAAAGAGCAGGTTCCTCAGGCCATTGCAGCAGGCTGTGATATGTATCTGTTCTTCAATGACAGAGAAGAGGATTTCGGCTACATGATGGAAGGTTATAAGAACGGCACCATCACAGAAGAACGTTTAAATGACGCACTTCACAGAATCCTGGGTGTTAAGGCTGCTCTCAACCTTCATACCCTTCAGAAAGAGGGCAAACTGGTAGCGCCTAAGGAAAATCTGGCAGTTGTAGGCTGCGAAGAGCACCACAAAGCTTCCAGAGAGTTTGCAGATAAATACGTAACCCTTGTAAAGGACCGCCTGAACTATCTGCCCATGACTCCTGAGAAATATAAGAAAATCAAGCTGATGTATATCGGCTCTGAGGCAGTAGTAATCGCAGGTACCAAATTCAAATCCAATGACGATAATATCATTAAAGATATTGTTTCCCAGTTAGAGGAAGCCGGCTTTGAGGTTGACGCAGAAGTACCTTCTGCAAAAGGCAAAATGGAAGATTTCAAGAAGAAATACGATTGTGTTCTTCTGATTCTGAATGTACAGGGCTTTGCTCAGTTCAATACCATGAGAGTAAAATGGGATGAGCCTACAAAACAGCCATGGTATATGTCTGAACTGCCTACTTTCGTAGTATCTCTCAGCTATACCAACAACCTCATTGATGTTCCTATGGCCAGATGCTATATCAATTCCTATATGGACCATCATGAAAGCTTTGCCGCTACACTGGAGAAGATGATGGGTAAGAGTGAATTTAAGGGAAGATATAATGAAAACGTATTCTGCGGAAGATGGGAAACCAGATTCTAAGAGATTTTTGCAGTAAGAACGGCCTTGGGCCGAAAGACAATAGAACAGCAGGTATTTCAAAACAGGGGCAGCCCCACTGGAAAAAGTGGGGCTGCCCCTGTAAAATTCTTGACTTTATCACCGTTTTCAGGCTGCTGTTCTTTTATTTTACACCAAATTCAGCAAGCTGGCGCAGGGTGTTTTTTCTGCCGGTAAAGTGTACGGCATGGAGTCCCTGGGCTCTTGCTTCCGCTACATTGTCCAGCAAATCGTCGATAAAGACGGCTTTAGACGGTTCAATTTGGAAATCTGCTATAAGCTTTTGATAAATTTCCGGCTCCGGCTTCAGCATATGAATCTGCCAGGACATATAGCCTCCGTCTGTCATCTCTAAAAATTTCAGTTCTCTTTGACATCTGTCATACAGAGGCTTAGAAAAATTAGAGAGAATATAAATCTTATAGCCCCGCTTTTTCAGGTAACGGAGCCAGTCATGGGTGTAGCGGCAGACCTTGATGGTCTCCCCCATGCGCTGGAAGGTTTCTCGTATCTCTTTTTCATATGCAGGATTATTGTCTATAAAGGATTGAAGAATTTCTTCCTCTGAGCGCCGGCCCCGATCCCCCTCTGTCCAGTCGTCGCTTAAAAATACCGCCTGGGCCACAGCTTGGGCCGTCTCCTCCTTATATTTTAAATCCTGTAATAATTTCCTCCAGTCATAATGTACCAGAACTTTGCCAAGGTCAAAAATTACCGTATCAATTTGAGAGGGTTCCTCCGAAATTTTGGAAATCACTGTGTCCTTTGGATGGCTCCAGCGGTATACCAGAAGAAAGGCATACAGCAAAACCGGAATCACCACCGTGGCAAAGAGAGAGGCCATCAGCACATTGCCTGCATGGGAATTATCTGTCAGGGCCAGGATTAAAGTAATCACGTACATACCGGCCAAAAGGATAATTCCTATGACTGCAAGGATTCGTTTCAGGTTCTTCACTTCTTAATCTCCCTTGCTTAGAATATCTATTATTATAATAATTTTTGAGGTATCCGTCAATGCATAAACCATTAAGCCGCAGATTTTCAGGTTATACCTATGAGAGTATGGTGAATGATTTACATATTTTCACCAGAGTGTTTCCCCAGTATCTTCACCTGGATTCCCTTGGAAAAACAGGGGATAACAGGGAACTCTATCATCTGGTTTTGGGACAGGAGGGGGCCAGGGAAAAGATTTTTTTCTTTGGCGGAATTCACGGCAGAGAATATATGACCAGCCAGCTCCTAATGGAACAGACTGCAGAATTTCTTACTTATTTTTACAAGGGAAAGGAAACATATAAGGGCAGGTCCTATGGAGAGCTGCTGGAGGGAAAAGAGATTCATCTGGTCCCTATGGCTAATCCTGACGGGGTTGCAATCTGCCAGCAGGGGCCTGCTGGCATAAGAGATAAGGAGCTTTGTAATCTGATATGGAAAATCGGGGAGCGGGAAGGAGGAAGAAATCCCTGTGGACCTTATTATAAGCAGTGGAAGGCTAATGCCAGAGGCGTGGACCTAAACAGGAATTTTGACGCCTTGTGGGAAAAGTACAGAGACGGAAAAGGAGGTCCGGCCAGGGAAGGCTGGAAAGGAAATGCCCCGGAAGACCAGGAAGAATCCAGAGCTCTGGTAGAGCTGACCAGGAAAGAAAGATTTTCCAGGACTGTCAGCTATCACTCCTCAGGCTCTGTTATATACTGGGATTTTGGACAAAAAGGGAGATTTCGAGAGGTAAATTTAAACTTTGCCCGGCGGATTGGGAAGGTAACAGGATATGAGAGACAGGACGGCTGGGAGGATACAGACCCTGCAGGATACAAGGACTGGGCAGTGATGAAAATGCAAATCCCCAGTCTGACCCTGGAAATCGGACGGCTGGCTTCTCCTCTTCCCCCTTTCTGCTTCCGGGAAATCCTGAGGGAAAACCGGGGCGTGTGGGAGGAAACTCTGCTGGATTTGGAGGAGAATCCTTTTTAATTCAATTATGTAAACCTCTGCGGGCCTGGGAAGGGCCCTGACCCCAGAGGTGTTAAAAGGGGAGGATAAAGTATTTCTACTTTTTCTTTGGTCGCCCGCAGAGAGCGCTGCGCCTTTGCACCATCCCTCTGTAGACTATCTCTAGTATTGACAGGAAGTAAAAATATATACACAGAAAAATAATTTTTTTCAGATACCGGAAATGGCAGGAATTATAATTTCTTTGCTTTTTTCAGAGTGGAAGAATATAATGGAGAAAAATATCCCTCTTTATACAGGGACTTTTTTTCGTCCATGGGAAAAGAGGGAAAACCGGGAGAAATATAATATGCAGAAAATTTTACTTTTAGAGGATGACAGAAATTTAAACAGAGGCATTACTCTGACCCTGGAGAGGGAGGGGTATCAGATGTTCTCCGCATTTTCTGCTGCCCAGGGAGAAAGGCTTTTTGAAGAGCAGCAGGTGGATTTGGTCATTTGTGATATTAACCTTCCTGACGGCAGCGGCCTGGACTTTTGCCAGAGCATAAGAAAAAAGAGCCGGGTATACTTTCTGTTTCTTACGGCTCTGGACCAGGAGGTGGACATTGTAAGTGGTTACCAGGCCGGGGCGGACGATTACATTACCAAACCTTTCAGCCTTATGGTGCTGGTGTCAAAGGTCAGAGCTTTTTTGCGCCGGGCCAGTGGGGGAGAGGAGAAAGAGCTGCTGGTTTCCGGCGAAATCCGGCTGTTTCCCTCCCGGATGAAAGCTTTTCGGCAAGAAGGACAGCAGCAGGTTCCCCTGACTCTGAGCAAGAAGGAAATGCAGCTTCTTCTTTACTTTATGGAGAATCCGGGACAGATAATATCCAAGGAACAGATTTTAGAGCATGTGTGGGGGCTGGAAGGCCAGTTTGTGGATGATAATACGGTTCCCGTAAATATCAGCAGGCTGAAAGCCAAGCTGGGAAATCCTTACATAGAGAATATAAGAGGCATGGGATACATATGGACAAAAGAATGCAGAAAAGAGTAGTTCTGACAATAGGGTTGGTATTTCTGGTACTGACGGCTTTGGCTGGCCTTATTTTCTGGACCGCAGGACAGTTACACCGGGAAGAAACCAGGAGGCTGGGCGCCCTGGCCCGGGAGTATCCCCAGACGGAGGCAGAGCTGGCCCGGGCTTTTTTCGGAGAAGAAGGGGAGAATGGGGAAAATAAAGAAAGCCTTATAGAAACAGGGGAGAAGCTGGAAGACAGATACGGCTACAGCTTCTGGTCAAAGGGACAAGCCTGGCTGCAGTGGGCAGTTGGGGGTATGGCCCTTCTTTTGGTGCTGGGAATGGCTCTAGGGGCGGTTTTATTCCTTCAATACAGAAGTATCCGGAAACAGCAAGAGGAGAGCCTGAGGAAAATCCAGGAAAAGCTCAGGGAGCTTCAGGACAAGTATCAGAGGACAGAAGAAAAGCTTTCCGGAGAGAATCAAAAAACAAAAAGCCTGATTACCGACATTTCCCATCAGCTGAAAACTCCAATGGCATCTTTGAAAATGAGCTGTGAGCTGGCCAATTCCCCCAGCCTGGACCAAAAAGAGAAGGAGGAATTTCAAAAGGCAGGTCTTATCCAGGCAAGAAAAATGGAAAACCTGCTGGATTCTCTTATTCGTCTGTCCCGGCTGGAGGCGGGAATGATTCAAATAAGACCGGAAATACATAGCCTGAGAGAAACCTTGAACCAGGCTGTAAGCGCTGTATATTTAAAGGCAGGTAAGAAAAAAATACAGATTGTAGCGGAGGAGTTTCAGGATATGGAAATTCCCCACGACAGGACATGGACCGCAGAGGCCTTTACCAATATTTTAGACAACAGTATAAAATATTCCCCTGAAAATTCCAGGATTCAGATACGCATAGCCAGGCTGGTTTCTTATGTGATGATAGAATTTCAGGACCAGGGACCCGGTATTCCTTCTGAAGAAAAACATAAAATCTTTCAACGGTTTTACCGGGGAAGGGAGCACCAAATCCAGGAGCAGGAAGGTTCCGGAGTGGGACTATATCTGGCCAGGACAATCCTGGAGGCGGAAAAGGGAACTATCTGTACGAAAAAGCCTTCCAGGGGAGGAAGTATTTTCTGTGTGACCCTGCCTCTGGAATAGGAGTCCTGTCTTACAAAACTGTTATCTTATTTGTAAGGGAGCTGTAAGAAGGCAGATGTATCATAATCCTAAACAAGTAAGAGGAGGCATTTGTATGATACCTGTATTGGAAACTGTTGACCTTGTAAAATATTATGGAAAAGGAGACAATTTGGTCAGGGCTGTGGACCATACCAGTCTGAAAATAGAGCCGGAAGAGTTTACGGCCATTGTAGGCCGTTCAGGCTCCGGAAAATCCACTTTGTTGCATATGCTGGGAGGTCTGGACCGGCCGGATTCAGGAAAGGTACTGTTAAAGGGTCTGGATATTTTCAAACTGAAGGAGGATAAGCTGGCAGCTCTGCGGAGACGGAAAATCGGTTTTATTTTTCAAAGCTTTAACTTAGTTCCCTCCCTCAATGTGTGGGAAAATATTATTTTGCCCATTGGTCTGGACGGAAAGAAACCGGACAGAGATTTTGTCATGGGAATCGTGAAAAAAATAGGGATGGAGGATAAACTGAAATCTCTGCCCAGTACTCTGTCAGGAGGACAGCAGCAGCGGGTGGCCATTGCCAGAGCCCTGGCAGCCCGGCCTGACATTATTCTGGCAGATGAGCCCACGGGAAACCTGGATTCTCGGACTGAGCTGGAAGTGGTTTCCATGCTGAAATCCTGTGTTTCCGATTATGGACAGACTTTGGTGATGATAACCCATGACGAGACCATTGCCCAGATGGCGGACAGGATTCTCGTTATTGAGGACGGTAAGGTGGTGAGCCCATGAATACAGTAAATAAAACCGCCCTTGCCAATCTTCGGTTAAATAAAGGCAGAAACATTTTAGCAGGTTGCGCTGTGGGATTGACCACCTTATTAGTTTTTCTCATACTGACAATTGGCTATGGTCTGGTCCGGCTCCAGACCGAAACCGTAAACCTGTATTACCCCACATACCATGCCATGTACCAGCCCCTGGATGAAGAAACGGTTAAAAAGCTGGAAGCCTACCAAGGTTTTGAAACCCATGGACTGCGGCTGGACCTGGGCCAGGTTATGTGGGAGGATGGACTGATTGTCATGAGTGCGCTTGACCAGGAGGCCATCCGGCTGAATAAGCTGGAGCTTACCCGGGGAGAATTTCCAAAAGAAGAGAATCAGGTGGTAGTTTCCCCGGATATGCTTCAGGAGCTGGGAATCCAGGGAGATATTGGAGATGAAATTACATTGGAATATCAGCCCTATGAGGCTCAGGGGCTGGGGTATGCCAGAGAAGACAGCTTTGTTATCAGCGGTTTTTTTGAGGCCAGTGAGGAAAACCGGGAAGCAGGAGCCTATTCCGTACTTACTTCCATGGAATATGCCCGGAACCAGATACCCTTAAAGGACAGGGAGTATTATGTTCTGGTACGGCTGGCCGGGGCAGAACATATGTATACAGACCAGATAGAAGCTATGATTCTCCAAATCGCCCAGGGATTTGGCCTTACGGAAGACAATGTAGTGGAAAACACAGATTATCTCAGCGCCAACTATGTAGACCCTGCTTTGACCCAGGGCATGATAATGGTTGTGCTGGTGGTGGTTCTGGCAGGAATTCTTACCATTTACAGTATTTACTATGTATCCATGATTCCTAAGGTGCAGGAGTACGGCAAGCTGAAGGCTTTGGGGGCATCCAAAAAACAGATTCGTCAGATGGTTTTCCGGGAAGGCCTGCTGGTTACGGGGATGTCATTGCCCTTGGGACTTCTTATCAGCAGCTTCCTGGCGCCCTGGATTAGCAGGACCATGTTTTCTTACGGAAGGATAGGGGAAGGGGCGAATCTTATCCGGTTGGGGCTGGAGCTGCTGGAAAGCGGCCGTGTTACTGTCCTGAACGGATGGATATATCTGATTACCATTGCTGTGGTTTTGGTAACTGTGTTTTTATCCTTGCTGCGGCCTATGAAAATTGCTGCCAAAATTTCTCCCATAGAAGCCATGGGCTATCAGGGTGAAGTTACAGGGAGAATGAAACAGAGGAAAGGCTATGAAAGTCTCAGCCTTATCCGCCTTACCAAGGCCAATCTTTCCAGAAACAGAAAGAGGACCATCATCACAATCTGTACTCTGTCCGCTACGGGAGTCCTGTTTATGACTGTGGCCACCCTGCTTTCCTGCGCTAATCCCAGAGAAATTGCAAAGCAGGAGATAGAGTCAGATTATTCTATAAGTGTAGAAAGCTGGAGCGGAGATAAGATGCATCCGGACAGAGATTGGGACATGCTGCAGCAGAACAATCCTCTGAACCGGGAATTTCTGGAGCAAATCCGCAGTATCCAGGGAGTGAAAGAACTGAAGGTAAAGACCTTTTTAGAGGTTGATATGCCAGACTTTTCAGACGGGGACCAGGCCTGGAATGCCGGAATCACAGGATTAGATGCCTCCTATGCCCAAGTGCTGGAAAGTATGGAGTATCAGGGACATGTGACTTATGAAGAGCTTCTCCAGGGGGATAAAATCGTGATGGGAGACATTATGCTTCATTGGCTGCCGGATTTAAAA
>CABSEJ010000146.1 GCA_902476765.1 uncultured Blautia sp. | reverse complement strand
GTCCCAGCATAACCGGACCGATTTCTCCTTTTCTTACCATTTCATTAAATTTCAGGGCAATATCTCTTCTGCCCAGGGCATCCTGATACAGGATACGGCACTGGGTTCCCACTACCAGTTTGTTCTTCTCAGCGTCACGAATCCAGATATAATTATCTCTGTCCTGGCTTCTTCTGTTGGGGTCGATAATCTCCATAGCCGCATGGTCTGTCTTTCTCAAATCTTCCGGCTTTCCGCTTAAGCAGCACCATCTGAATGGTCCGTATCCGTAATCAAACAGCTCCGGTCCCAGAATATCTTCCACATAGGAGGGGAAGATAAAGCCTTCGCTGGTGTCCACGCCGTTTTTGGCAATGTCTTTTGCTCCTACGTCAAATACAGCTTTCATGAAACTGTTTCCATAATCAAAGAAGTAAGCGCCTCTTTCCACCAGAGTTTTAATCAGATGATAGTGTTTTACCAAAGTCTGGTCTACCAGCTCACAGAATTTATCCTTGTCATTAGCCAGCATTTCTGTTCTTTCCTCAAAAGACAGACCCTGAGGACAATAGCCTCCGTCATAAGGCACATGGCAGGAAGTCTGGTCGGAAAGCAGTTCAATCTTAATCTCATTATCCACTGCATACTGAAGCAAATCTACAATATTTCCATGGTAAGCAATGGAAATAGTTTCCTTTCTGTCCATGTATTCTTTGGCCACACGGAAGGCTTCCCCTGCATCCTCAATAATCAGGCTTACCCAGCCCTGGTCATGACGGGTCTTGATTCTGGAATAGTCAACCTCAGCAACAATTCCAACGCCCCCTGCAATCTCAATAGCCTTAGGCTGAGCACCGCTCATGCCGCCCAGACCACTGGTAACAAACAGGTGTCCGGCCAAATCTCCGTCCTGAGGAACACCCAGGAATTTACGTCCTGCGTTTAAGATAGTGTTAAAGGTTCCATGTACAATACCCTGAGGTCCGATATACATCCATCCGCCGGCTGTCATCTGTCCGTAGGAGGAGCATCCCATAGCTGTGGCCTTTGCCCAATCTTCCGGATTGTCAAACATACCAATCATCAGACCGTTTGTCACAATAACTCTTGGGCTGGATTCATGGGATTTGAACAGACCCATAGGATGGCCGCTCATCATAACCAGTGTATGATGATGGGTCAGCTTTTCCAGATATTTTTTAATCAGCTGGTACTGCATCCAGTTCTGGCATACCTGTCCGGTCTCTCCATAGGTAACCAGCTCATAAGGATACAGAGCCACATCATGGTCCAGATTGTTGTCAATCATAACCTGGAAGGCTTTTCCTTCCACACATTCTCCCTTATATTCGTCAATAGGCTTTCCGTATATTCTCTCCTTGGGCATAAAGCGATAACCGTAAATACGGCCTCTTGTAAGCAGCTCATCCAAAAACTCCGGTGCAAGCTGCTCATGCAGCTCTTCCGGTACATATCTCAACGCATTTGCTACCGCAAGCTTTATCTCTCTTTTATTCAGTGTCAGTTCTCTTTTCGGCGCTCTTCTCACACCCTCTTTGAAGACAGGATACTCTGGAAGCACCGGGTCCAGCTTAATTACCATTGCTTTTCCGATTTCTGCATTGTTCATCTTACATCGTCTCCTTTACTTTTTTTAGAATTGTACCATGTCCACAGTCTAAAAAACGTCTATTCCCCGTGATTTTTACAATTAAACCTAAAAATCTTTGGACATTTTTACCGAAAACTCATCAGCGTTTTACTATGATAAAAGAAAAATGTACTAAATCAAAACAGAGATTACCTGATAGGGGATGCCGCATTAAGGGCACCTCCATCAGGTAATCTCTGTACTTCACGTTCAAAAATGCTCTAATCCAAATCTCTTGAACAATTCCTCAGGGGCATCTGCCTTCGCCATGATTTTTCTGATTTCCTCACACATCATCTTTGCTACAGGACCGGGTGTCATAGATTTCTCCTGGAAAGGGTCCTGCTCCAAATCAAAGAACAAATCTTTTTCTTCTATACACCGGATTTTAGAATCCGTCTGGATTTTCATAACAGGCAGTCCCTTAGTAAAAGAAAAGCCTTCCTGCCGCTCCATGGTACCAAGCTCCCTCTCTGTGAAAAAGCTCATCATATGGGTGGGCATCAGCGTATACTCAAAAAGAGGAATATCCTTGTTTTCAGGCGCCCGCATATAGACATACCTTCCGTCTGTGATGCAGATATGGGCCCCAAAAACACCGAAAATCCCAAACTCTCTTACTTTTTCATCCCGGCTTATGACTCTTTCCAAATCTTGTCCCATCATGTCTCCCGGAAGCTCCAGACCGAAAAATTTTAAGATGGTGGCCGGAATATCAATAGTCTGTACCAAAGCCTTTCTGCTGACATTTTTCTCTTCCGGATGACGGGGGTCCCAGATAAAAAGTGGAATATGAGCCACTTCATTATAGCAGGGCATGTAATTTTTAGCCCAGTATCCATGTTCTCCCAGCAGATACCCATGGTCTGTATTTACTATCAGCATAGTATCCTTCCAGAGATTCTTCTCGTCCATAAGGTCTAATATACGTCCCAGCTGCCAGTCGCACATGCTCAGTGCCGCAAAGTAAGCATACCTTACCTCATCTATTTCTTCCGCTCTCTCTTTTACGGGCGCATAATCCGGCCACTCATATTTCTTCCCCTTTTCCTTTCCCGGATATAAATTCTTAAATTCTTCCCAGGCCATAAAAGGCTCATGGGGCGAAAAGGATTCTATCTGCAAAAACCAGGAATCCTTGTCTGCATTTTCCTCTATAAACCCAATACCCTTATCAAAAGTCTGTACCAGCGGATAGTCCTCCTGCCTTTGGAACCTGGTTCTGTTAGCCAGGTTTTGGCTGTACAGCTCTCTTCTCAGCCCCTCTGTAAAAGGAGCAAAATTAGGCTCTTTATCCTGAGCGCCTCCTACCACTGCGGCCCAGGGGTCACCCTCCTGCCCCCGTATGTTTTCCCAGGTAGAATACTGAGTGTGATAGGTAGCTCCTCCACACTCCCAGTAATGTCCATGGTCGCTTACCAGGTGGCTGTGAATCCCGTTTTCTTTCAATATCCCAGGCACAGAATCGTCAAAAGGTTCCAAAGGCCCCCAAGAGCGATGAAGAAAATTATACCGGCCTGTGTGCAGCTCCCGCCTGGCAGGTATACAGGGAAGGCTGCCGGCATAACAGTTATCAAAACGCACCGCTCTTTGGGCCAGCCTTAGAAAATTAGGCGTAATAGTATCCCGGCATCCATAGGGGTTTAAAAACCTTCGGTTCAGAGAATCAAACATTACCATTATCATTTTCATTGCATTTTCTCCTTGGCCCTGATTTCCGGCCTTTCCTCTCCTGCCTGCTCCATACAATCCAGCAATTTTTCTCTCAGCTTTTTCCGCACTTCTTCATAGCGGCTGTCCGCTGCCAGGTTATGCTGTTCCCAGGGGTCTTCTTCCAGGTCGTACAGATATTTCTCCTCATACACCTGAGCCCCCGGATATTCCCAGGGGTCTTCCTCTGCCGCTACTGAATACTTCCATTTTCTGGTACGGATAGCTCTTCCTATCTCACTTTCACTGATTTGGATAAATACACAGTCATCCCAGTTCTTCTCCGTTTTTGTCACCAATCCTTTAAGAGACTTTCCCTGAAATTCTTTCGGTTTAGGAATTCCGGCACAGTCTAAAAGAGTGGCCGGCAGGTCTATGAGGCTGACCAGTTCAGAGAGCACCTGCCCTCCTTCAAAATCCCCTCCTCTGACAATCAGGGGAATATGTATGCTGGATTCATGACAGGACCGTTTATACTCCTGATTTCTGGTGCAAAAATGGCAGCCATGGTCCGATGTATAGAACAAAATCGTATTGTCCCAAAGCCCCCTGTCCTTCAGAGTATCCACCAGTCTTCCCACATTTTCATCCAGGCTATGGCACTGCCCTAAATAATCCGGGTAATTCTGGGCCCAATCTCCCTGTCCTTCCTTCATATCCGGCGGCGGGCAAAAGTCCTTAAACCGCTCCTTACTTCCGTCAGGCCCCTCAAACCGGCCATGGTCGTTCTGATGGTGAGGTTCTATTTGAGAGATAAATAAGAAGAAAGGCTTATCCCCGGAGTATTGGTGCAGGTAATGAATGGCAAAGTTATTGACCGCATCTGCCCGGTAGCCGATAAACTCTCTTTTCCTCCCCTCTTTGTCAAAGACATAACCGTCATATCCGTGAGAGGTAGCCTCCAGTACATCCGCCGCCATCCAAAAGTCCTTATAGCCTCCCCTCCTTTCTTCAGGAACAGCCCTTGTCTCATAGTTTTCCTGGTCCACAGGAGCTGTGTAGCTGCTTCTGTTTGAAGCCAGATGCCACTTTCCTACATATGCCGTTTCATACCCCGCCTGACTGAAACAGTCTGCCAGAGTGGTAATATTTTCCGGCAGGGCCTGGGCATTTCTGTGGCAGCCTATCTGGGTAGGGTATCTGCCGCTTTGGAGGCAGGCTCTGGCCGGGCCGCACACAGGCTGGCAGGGAAAGGCATTTTCAAATCTCACTCCCTGTGCTGCCAGTTTATCCAGATTTGGCGTCACATCTAATTTCTGTCCGTAGCATCCCAGAGTATCCCATCTCTGCTGGTCTGCAAAATAAAAAACAATATTGGGTCTATTCAATTTTATTCCCCCCTCACTTCAATCCTGTGGAAACAATTCCCTGTACGAAATATTTCTGTGCAAACAAAAACAGTACAATCATAGGCAGAGAAATCAAGGTTGCCGCTGCCATCATAGGACCCCAGCGCACGGTGCTCTCATCACGAAACATAGTCAGGGCAAGCTGAACGGTTCTCATGGATTCTGAATTTGTCATGACCAAAGGCCACAAATAATCATTCCACACCGCCGAACCTTTCAGAAGAGCCAGGGTAGCCAGAATAACCTTGGAATTGGGAATATAAATAGAAAAATAGGTTTTCCACTTATTGGCCCCGTCCAGCATAGCCGCTTCATCTAAAGAGCGGGGGAAATTTTCATAAAACTGCTTACACAGAAAAATACCGAAGGAGCCTGAGACCAGAGGAATAATTACACCGGGAAGAGTATTCATTAAGCCAGAGCCTCCAAAGCCCAGGATATTATTTCCTCCCAATAAAGGAAACTTAGCCATAATCAGGAAGGTAGGCAGCATGGTCACCTGGGGCGGCATCATAAGTCCTACCAGCAGCAAGGTAAAAAGAGCGTTAGAACCCCGGAATCTCAGCCTTGCAAAAGCATATCCTGCAATAGAGTTAAAAAGCAGAGAAAAGACAATACTTGTCAGCGTAATAATCAGAGAATTTCTGAAGTATACCGGCCAGGCTCCTGTTGTCATTGCCTCTGTATAATTTTCAAAATGCAGAGAATCCGGCAGGAAATGAAATACTGCCGAATTGATTTCTCCCGTTGTTTTCAAAGATGTAGAAACCATCATTAAAATGGGAAGAAGTACGATGAAAGACACTGCTGTCATACAAATAATCCAGATGATATTTAAATATTTTTTCTTTCTCATGATTTATCCTCCTATGATACGTCTACATCCTGCCCTTTGTTTCCAAACTTGAAAATCATCATGGTCACGAACAGGGAAAAGGCCAGAAGCAGCACCGCCATGGCGCTGGCATAGCCCATCTTAAACTCCAGAAAGCCTCTGCGGTATATCTGATGTACAATAGTGGTGGTACGGTTCAAAGGCCCGCCGTCTGTCATAATGTTGACCTGTTCAAATACGGCAAAGCTGTTTACAATTCCCGTAACCAGAAGGAAAAAGGTGGTAGGTCTCAGCATAGGCCAGGTAATACTGGTAAATTTCCGGAACACACCTGCTCCGTCCAGCTCTGCCGCCTCATACAGAGAGCTTGGAATACCGGTAAGGCCTCCCAGAAAAATCACCATAGAATATCCGCAGTTTTTCCAGATTCCGATTAAAATAATACAGAACATAGCCTGGTCCGGATTGATGAGCCACTGCTGAGGCGGAAGCCCTATAAGCTTCAGCAGGTTATTCAAAAGACCGAAATTAGGATTATACAGCCACAGCCATACCATAGAAACACAGACCATGGACATTACGTTGGGCAGATAGAGCGCTGTCCGGAACAAAGGCACTGCCCTGGATTTCCGGTACAGAAGCACGGACAAAAACAGGCCCAGGCCCAGCTGTATAGTCAAAGTCAAAACCGTGTAAAGCAATGTGTTTTTCACAGAACCAAGAAATTCCTCGTCATGAAACAATTTTATGTAATTTTCCAATCCCTTAAAATTTGGCATCTGGTACATATTAAAATCCGTCAGGCTGTAATATAAAACCATTCCAATGGGAATCAAAACAAATACCGTAAAAATCAAATACGCCGGCAGAATCATAATATAAGCTTCTCTGTCGCTGCGCATTTTTTTCCCTTTTTTTCTTCCTGCCATTTTATCCCTCCCTATACCGAAAACAGGAGCGCCGTATTCCTGTTCCGGCTTTATACGGCGCTCCTACCTTTCTCTTACTGATTGTCAATCTCTTCCTGGACTTTTTCTGCCGCAGCGTCTAAAGCTTCCTGGGCCCCGGCCTGGTCATAGTAAACCTGCTCCATAGCATCATCTACATAGGTAAAAACACTGTTGAAGTAAGGAACCTTTGGAGAGCCCTTTCCGATTTCAATGGCTTCCAGAATCATAGGACCATTTTCCGGATTATTCTCCAGATAAGCTTCTTCCAGAGAAGCTCTTACCGGTGCTGTTTTGGCTGTGTCCATCCATATCTCCATGGATTCTGTGCTGCACATATATTCTATCAGCTTCCAGGCAGCCTCTTTTTGCTTGGAATTGGAATTCATAAACATAAAATGCATGCCGCAGAAGGTACCGCTGTTTTCCTTCTGGAACATAGGAACCATTTTAATCTTACCTTCCAAATCTCCCGTGTTTATATTGTTAAATTCATTCTCAGAAATTATGGTCATGGCTGCCGTGCCGTTATAGAAGGGATTCTGGTCTGACTGGGTATTATCCCACTCCACCAGTCCTACATCTTTCAGCTCCTTTAAGAACTCCATAGCTTCCACAGCCTCCGGCTGGTTAAATAAAATCTCGTTGCTGGCTTCGTCTACCAGATTCTGCATTCCGTTCTGTACACCGAAGATTTCCAGATACTGGTTAATGTTGGTTCCGCTGGTAGGCAGTCCGTATCCGCATTGAACGATAGTTCCGGCAGAATCCTTCACTAAAAGCTTTTTGTGAGCCTCCAATAGCTCATCCCAATTGGTAGGAGGATTGTCCGGGTCTAAACCTGCCTTTTCAAAAAGCTCTGTATTGATAACAAACATTCTGGCATCCGGCGTATAGGGAACTCCGTACAATTTGCCTCCAATGCTGCCGGCTTCAATTACACTGTCATATAAATCATCCATTCCTTCCCAGTCAGCCACATACTCATCCAGACATTCATACTGTCCCATGGGTACCCTTGCTCCGATTGAGGCGAGAGAGTAATGAATTACATCCGGAGCCGTACCGGAAGCAAAACCGGTATTCAGCTTTGTCTCAAAATCATCTCCCCAGGGAGCCTCCTGATATTCCACCTCAATATCCGGATTCTCTTCTTCAAAGCCTTCAATCATCTTAGTAAAAGCTTCTTTTTTGTAATCCTCTGTGCCGGCCCGGAGAAATACCAGCTTTACTTTATCCCCTCCGGAACCCCCGTCTCCTTCCGAAACCAAATCTTCGTTACCGCTGGAGCAGGCTACCATAGACAAAACCATAACTCCGGCTAGTGCTGCCGATACTGCTGCTTTCATTCTTTTTTTCATACCTTCATCTCCTCACTGTATTTTTGATGTATTTATTATATAAAAAACCCTTAATTTTTCCATAAATATTATGCATATTTTCTTGGAATATATTTGCCTCTTCCGTTATTTTGTATATTATATAGCTATTTTTCTATTCATTTATATGTAATCTGGAATATATTTGGCATTTTTTGTAATTTATTTACACAAAAAGAGAGGCTGCTGAATTAAGCATGTATTAGGAATATTTATACATTTTATGCGAATTT
>CABSEJ010000145.1 GCA_902476765.1 uncultured Blautia sp. | reverse complement strand
GTTGTCGTCAATCGACGTAGCCACCGCTACGCCTCATTCCTCCGCCTTGCAGAATGAAAATTCATTCTACGTCATTATGCTGAAAATGAACGTGCCAGTACACTAGACTGAACTGTTGCGAATTTTCTTCTTAAGTTTTTGGCCAGGGGTTGACAAAAAGGGGCTGTCTGAGTAAAATGTGTAATAGTTTCATAAGAAAAAACAAGGAAGAGGATTATTAAGAAGCCCTGCGCAGACAGAGAGCCGCCGGCTGGTGAAAGGCGGCTGCGTAAGATTCCCAACTGGCCTCGGAGTTTCCATATTGAACCCTGATATTTGAGACAGTAGATATGGACGGGATTTCCCGTTACAGAAAAATAAGTGCACGGGCTGAGAACAGTCTGTGAATTAGAGTGGTACCACGGAAAATAAGCCCTTTCGTCTCTAAATATGGAGAAGAGAGGGCTTTTGTTTCGTAACAGGCAAGGGAATTTTTCCTGCCGCCGAAAGAACAGGAGGAAAATGAAAATGGCAGTACCTTATAATCATAAGGCGATTGAACAGAAATGGCGCAAAATCTGGGATGAAAAGCCAGTGAATGTGGATGACGGCAAAAAGCCGAAATATTATTGTCTGGACATGTTTCCCTATCCTTCAGGAAACGGGCTTCATGTTGGACACTGGAGAGGCTATGTAATCTCTGATGTGTGGAGCCGCTATAAGATGATGCATGGATACTATCTGATTCATCCCATGGGATGGGATGCATTCGGACTTCCCGCAGAGAATTATGCCATTAAGATGGGGGTACACCCGGCAAAATCTACAGCGGAAAATGTGGCAAATATTAAAAAACAGATTCAGGATATTGCGGCTGTTTATGATTGGGACAGAGAAGTAAATACTACAGACCCTAATTTCTATAAGTGGACCCAGTGGATTTTTGTAAAAATGTTTAAGGAAGGCCTTGCTTATGAGAAGGAATTCCCCATTAACTGGTGTCCTTCCTGTAAGACAGGACTGGCCAATGAGGAAGTAGTAAACGGTAAATGCGAGAGATGCGGAGCCGAAGTTACGAAAAAGAATCTGCGTCAGTGGATGCTGAAAATTACCAAATATGCTGACCGTCTGTTAAATGACCTGGATAAATTAGACTGGCCGGAAAAGGTTAAGAAAATGCAGTCTGACTGGATTGGAAAATCTTACGGAGCTGAGGTTGAATTCCCGGTTGACGGAAGAGAAGAGAAGATTACGGTATACACCACAAGACCGGATACTCTTCACGGCGCAACCTTTATGGTTCTGGCTCCGGAACATGCTCTGGCTAAGGAATTGGCTACAGAGGATACAAAGGAAGCTGTAGAAAAATATATTTACGATGCTTCCATGAAATCTAATGTGGACCGTCTTCAGGATAAAGAGAAGACCGGTGTGTTCACAGGAAGCTATGCAGTGAACCCTCTGAACGGGGCAAAGGTACCTATCTGGCTGTCTGATTATGTACTGGCTGATTACGGAACAGGAGCTATTATGTGTGTTCCTGCCCATGATGACCGTGACTTTGAGTTTGCAAAGAAATTTAATATTCCCATTATCCAGGTTATTGCCAAAGATGGGAAAGAGATTGAAAATATGACAGAAGCCTACACTGAGGCAGCGGGAACCATGATAAATTCCGGAGACTGGAATGGCATGGAGTCTGCTGTGCTGAAAAAAGAGGCTCCTGTGATGATTGAAAAAATGGGAATCGGGCGCAAGACCGTCAATTATAAGCTGCGTGACTGGGTATTCTCCCGTCAGCGTTATTGGGGCGAGCCTATTCCGATTATCCATTGTCCTAAATGTGGAAATGTTCCTGTACCGGAAGAACAGCTTCCGCTGACTCTTCCTGAGGTAGAATCCTATGAACCTACGGGAACCGGAGAATCTCCACTGGCTGCTATTGAGGAGTGGGTAAATACTACTTGTCCCTGCTGCGGCAGTCCGGCTAAAAGAGAGACAAATACCATGCCTCAGTGGGCAGGTTCATCCTGGTATTTCCTCCGCTATGTGGATAATAAGAATGATAAAGAATTGGTGTCAAAGGAGAAGGCAGATAAATACCTTCCAGTAGATATGTACATCGGCGGTGTTGAGCATGCGGTGCTTCATCTTCTGTATTCCAGATTCTACACCAAGTTCCTCTATGATATAGGAGCTATTGATTTTGAGGAGCCCTTTATTAAACTGTTTAACCAGGGTATGATTACCGGTAAGAACGGCATTAAGATGAGTAAGTCCAAGGGTAACGTAGTTTCCCCGGATGATTTGGTAAGAGACTATGGCTGTGATTCTCTGAGACTTTATGAATTATTTGTAGGTCCGCCGGAATTAGACGCAGAGTGGGACGACAGGTATTGACGGCGTGTACCGTTTCCTGAACCGTTTCTGGAAGCTGGCCATGGACAGCAAAGAAGCCAATGTGCCGGAGAGCAAGGAAATGGTGAAGCTGCGTCACAAGCTGGTATTTGACATTACACAGCGTCTGGAGAGTTTCAGCCTGAATACAGTTATTTCCGGTTTCATGGAATATAATAATAAGCTGATTGATTTAGCTAAGAAAACAGGAGGAATCGACAAGGAGACTATCGAGACCTTTGTACAGCTTTTAGCGCCTTTTGCACCTCATGTGGCAGAAGAGCTGTGGCAGGAATACGGCCATGAGGATTCTGTTTTCCATACCCAGTGGCCTGAGGCAGATGAAGACGCTATGAAGGATGATGAAATCGAAATTCCCGTGCAGATTAACGGAAAGACAAGAGCTGTCATCAGCATCAGCGCAGAGGCTACAAAAGAGGAAGCTATTGCAGCAGGAAAAGAGGCTATTGCAGATAAGCTGACAGGAAATGTAGTGAAGGAAATTTATGTTCCTAAGAAGATTGTGAATATTGTAATGAAATAATTCGAGAGAAATTCTCACAACAGAATAAGGTGCTTGGAAATATTGAAAAGTTCGCTTGAAATCAAGGTTTACAGACATTTTTAAAAGGAAAGGTATCATAGAATACCGTAAAATATCGTAACAGATTTTTGAAATGGTGTAAATTTGGAGTAAAAGCTGAAAGAAAATGGAGTAAATATTTCAAGGCGTAGGGAAATGGCGCAGATAGTGGAGACATTATCTGCGCTATTCTTTGGTATTTACACCTTATCGGCTCCCCAGGTAAAGGCATATTGATTCAGAAGTAGTAAAAATGACAGGAATATCTAAAAGCACTTAGAGACTTAATTGGAATGAATTATAGTAGAGTGACGTTGTGTAAAAATCACGAGAAACGAAGCAATTGACAATAAATATTATTAAATGTAATAAATAATATTGACAATAATCAATATTCCGGATAAAATATATGCATAAAATAATTAAGCAAAATTATATCGAAGCGTATGATTTTGTTAGAATTAGAAAAGGAGGTAACTTTATGAGAAAAATCAAAAAAGTTGTAGCTGCAATGCTTTTAGGAACGGCAATGCTTACAAGTACAGTACCTGTTTTAGCAGATTCAGGTAGTCCGGAAATTGTTCCATATGCCCAGTTAGGGACATGCCCAGGATGTGGATATGGAAGTGCCTCAGTATTGAGTATAACTTATGGTCCGTGGGCGATTACAGGTGCTGTAAACCATGGCAGTCACGCCGATTTAGTATACACAAGAACCATGACTATTGTGACACAGTGTCCATCATGCGGTCAAAGAATTACAAGCCATCAACCACAAACTAAGCAGGTATGCCCATAAGAGTGTAAACACATACAAATAGCCGAAAGCACTTGCCATGAGAGAATTTATAGGGTAAGTGCTTTCGCTTTAGAGGACAGATTATGAAAAAAAGGATTAAAATATTTCATTATTTACTGTTGTTTTCCTTGCCAATTATTTCTTTTACCGTATCATGTAAAAACAGCAATGACTCCAAAACGGAAACAATCACAATCTGCACAGAAGAAAGAATAAAATATATAGTTGAAGACATGATTAAATATTATAATAATAAAAGGGAAGCTCCGGTTGATTTTCAAGTTACATATATTCCGGAGGATGAGAACGAAAGGGCTGGTGTCTGTAAACGTCTCCGGACAGAATTGATGACAGGGAAAGGAATGGACATCTATATTTTATCAGAATATCAACGCAACGGCGGACTTGTTTCTGTTGATGAGGAGACATTATTGCTGCCAGACGCCAATAAGACACTTGACAGTGGAGTTTTTATGGATGTCTCTGAATATATTGCAGGTGATGAAAGCTTTAAAAAGTGTTTTGCACCAGTTATGAAGGCAGGAGAAATAGAAGGAAAACAGTATATTCTGCCCATCAGCTTTGACGCAAACATGCTAAAATCAGAGAAAAATGGAAATGGCAGTTCAATTGATATGGAAGACTGCAAACAGCCATTGTCAGAGCTGTTAAAGGAAGGAAAATTAAAAAATATACATCCAGACAGTTTTATGCTAGATGTCAGAAGCTGGATAGGTAATAGCTTTGATTATCGGAAAGGAAAAATATATTTTTCTAAAGAGGATATTACCTATGTGTTGGGATATGCGGCAGCCAATTATGATTTATATGAGTCAAATTTTGTTCCAGAATATATAGTTGCTTCCGGGCAATATGAAAGCCTGCATTCTTTTGAAGCTTATCTTGATGAGTTACAGGCCACAGAATATGAGTACCTTCCTATGGTTACTTTGGATGGTAGGCCTGCAGCAAGAATACTTTCCTATGGAGCTGTAGGACGGTCTTGCAAAAATCCAGAACTTGCGTATGATTTTTTGCGAATTTTTTGGCAGGCTGAATTTGTCTCCAGAGATGGACTTCCTCTACCTCATGAAGATTTTACAGCCTATTATCAGAATGCCACTGTTTTAAATTTATTGGGAATACCTGTAAGGGAAGATTTATGGGAAAAATGGTATCTTATAAAAAGCGGCACCAGCGAGCCTACTGAGACTGCGATTAAAAATGCACAGAATTTTTCAAATGCATTGCGGCAGACTGCAACTGTCAGATTTTTGTGTACGGTAGATAATTTAGGAACAGAAATCAGTAATATGTTTATGAAAGATGGCTATGTTAGTCTGGACAAGGAGGGGATAGATGAAGACATAGAACTAGCGGCAGGTATGCTCTATAACAATATCCGCTATATTGTCATGGAATGAGTGAAACTTCAGTTGCTGGGGGGATTTTATGAAACGCATGGAAAAGAAAGGGGTCTGCCTGGCAGCCCCGGCGGTCCTGGGATTTTTGATTTTCTATGTACTGCCTATGGGTGTGACTCTGTGGCAATCGGTAAGCTATGGAGGCATGTTCGTTGGCCTGGAAAACTACCGGATTACTTTTGAAAACCATATGTTCTGGCTTGCAGTTGGAAATACTTTACGGTTCCTTGTGGTGGTGTTACCTTTGATTCTGGTAATATCTCTGACATTGGCCCTTTTGCTTGCGGAGAAGTTTCCGGGAAACCGGTTTTTCCGCCTGCTCCTTCTCTATCCTATGTTGGTTCCTGTGGCTGCTACCGTGATGGTGGTACAGATTTTTTTGGGTACCAGAGGTGTGCTAAACACACTGCTGATTCAGTGGGGATTTCAGCGTCAGGACTGGACTTATTCCTCTTGGGCCTTTCTGATACTCATACTTCTCTATCTATGGAAAAATACAGGATACGCAGTGATTTTGCTCCTAGCCGGTCTTGCTATGATTCCTAAGGAATATATGGAGATGGCTAGAATGGACGGGGCAGGAAGGTGGAAATGTCTGTGTTATGTGCGGCTGCCTCTTCTGGGTCCTATGATTCTGTTTGCTACCTTGATTTCTCTGTTGAATGCTTTTAAGTGCTTTCGTGAAGCAATCCTTATTGGGGGCAATTATCCTCATGAGAGTATTTACATGCTTCAGCACTATATGACCAATAATTTCAACAATATGAATTATATGGAAATATCAGTAACTTCTACGTTTATATTTCTTGTCATTCTCATAGCAACTTGTATCCCAAGCAGGAATTTTTTTGCAGGGAAAGGAGGAAAAAGAGGAAATGAAAAGAAAAAGAAATTTGACCATTTACATTAAGACGCTGTGTTTTCTCCTGATTTCCCTGGTAATCCTGTTTCCCGTATTGTATTCTTTTACTAATTCTTTTATGGGACAGGAAGAGATTACAGAAGCTTATAGCGGGATTCTGAGTGTGGGGGCTGACGTAGGCTTTCATATGTTTCCAGAACACTTTACCTTAGAAGCCTATGGAAATGTAATGCTGGATACGCCGGAATACTGGATGAAGTTTTGGAAGAGTCTTGGAATGGCCGGGATAATCGCAATAGGACAACTTCTTATAGGGGGTATGTGCGGCATGGCTTTTGCCAAGTATCATTTTCCGGGATGGAAGCTCTTCTTCTTTCTCATCGTCATCTTTCTTTTATTGCCGGTACAGGTGAGTTTGTTTCCTAATTTCCTGATTCTTTCCTGGCTGAAGCTGACTGGAACCTGGTGGGCTCTGATTTTACCAGGGATTTTTTCGCCTTTTGGAATGTTTCTCATGACCTTAATCTTCCAGAATGTTTCCACGGAGCTACTGGAGGCGGCCAGGCTGGACGGGGCTGGGACTTTGCGGATTTTTGCAAGTATCCTGCTGCCGGTGGCAAAGCCGGGAGCTATCAGCTTGCTGATTCTGGTGTTTGTAGACAACTGGAACATGGTGGAACAGCCCATGGTCCTCCTGCAGTATCCCTGGCAGTACCCTTTGTCCGTTTTCCTGGCCAGTGTAAATACCGAGAATTTCGCCCTGCAGTTTGTCTGCGGCATCTTGAGTCTTGTGCCGGTGACGCTTCTCTTCCTATTTTTTCATGAAGAGCTGGCAGAGGGAATTTCAGTATCCCTTTCCAGATAGGCTCATACTGTAAGGAGAATATTTATGAAGAAAAAGATTTTAATGCTTAGCCTGTGGGTTTTCTTTGGCTTCGGCTTCTGCACAGTGACTTCCATTCGTGCAGAAGAAATATTAGTGCCTCAGGTGTCGTTAGTCCGGGCAAATTATCAGGACGAAATGTTTAGTGTGGCAAATCTTCCTGCAGGCTGTCTTCAGACAGATGAACAGTTGGGAAAAGGAGTCTGGGCAGTCCAGGAAAAGGAAAGTATCTGGGGTGGAATAGAATATCGGGCCATGTTTTTATCAGACTGTATCCTGGAAGAATATGAAGATTATATCGTGGTAAAGGATTGCCCTAGTTATGTAATCCAGGATTATCTGAAGCCTCTCCAGGAAGGAGAGAAAGTGAGGCTGATAAAATGAAAATATTAAAAAATATAGTGCCTTTATTTTTTCTGCTCCTGTCCGTAGGATGTGCGGTACTTACCGCTATAAAGACAGAGAAAATCCAGAGAGAATTTCCGGGAGGAGTTCTAGCTGTACTGTATGAAGAAGAAAAGACAAAACCGGATTTTCTTATTATAGAAAAGAAGAACGGTAGCCTTTTATATAAGAATGGAGCCATTGAGGAGATACGAAAGAAATATGGTATAACTGTTTCAGAGGAGCAGCTGATAGAGATGGATTCTATAAAGAGTCTGCTGTCTCAGAGTTGGAAGCTTTTCCTGGCAGGTGTCTATTTTCTGGTCATGCTTTGTGCATGGAAGGCAGCTATGGGATATATTGTCATAGGATATACGGAATACAAGAATCAGAAAATTTTTAAAACAACGGTAAGAATATTTTTAGGTGCATTTCTGTATCTGGCCTCTGTTGGCGTCTGGTATCTTATGATTCGTTATATTGATATTCCACAGCAGTATCTTCCCTTAGATGGGATTTGGGATGTGGACTATATCGTAGATGAAATTAAAGAATTTTATAGAGAGAGTGAGGAAATAGCGAATACAGTTTCTTTAATTGCGGAAATCAGAGCAGTGGGGAACTTTACTATGAGGAGGTACATGATAGCAATTATGCTATTTATACCGTTTTGGATAAGAATATTATTTTTAACAGTAAAAAGCAAAAATATATAAATTAACGAGACAGGTCTGCCCATAAAAGAACTGCAATGGCGGTTCTTTTATTAACGTTTTCATACCTTCAGCGTACAA
>CABSEJ010000144.1 GCA_902476765.1 uncultured Blautia sp. | reverse complement strand
TCTGGTGGATAGGGAGTTAAGGCTGGTACGGGAAATACAGGTAGCTAACAGCCCGGAACAGCTGTCCTCCTCCGGAGAGGAAGAAAACCAGGAACAGACAGATTCTACAGCTTTGATGGAGCAGGGGCAGAACCAGGACGGGGAATAGGATGATGTGTGAGCAGGCTCCTTTTGCGAAGCAAAATTTTAAATGGGCCTGCGAATGTTACTGTTTACGAGATACGAGTAAACAGTAACAATTTTGCTGCCGGGAAATCAGGAGAAAAAGAATCTTGTGGTATTTGGACAAAGAGTGTGCTATGATGTTGTGGAGCAAAGGAGGAAGTTAAAAGATGAAGAACTCCAGAATTTTAAAAGAAGAAATCAGAGAAGGAAAGTACACCCCGCTGTTTCGGGAAATTTATCTGGACGAATCTATGTTGGAGTACCAGAAGAACCGGTATGCGGAGGCTGTGGAAAAATTTGAGGAGCTGTTTGGAGAGAAGGATATTGAAATTTACAGTGCGCCTGGAAGAAGCGAGGTAGGCGGAAACCACACGGACCACCAGCAGGGAAAGGTGCTTGCCACATCTATAAATCTGGATGCCATCGGTGTAGTCAGCAGGATTCAGGAACCTGTAATTCGGGTGATTTCCGAGGGCTATGATGACAGAATTGAAATTGACATCCAAGATTTAGAGGAAAAATATGAGGAAGAGGGAACCACGGCTGCCTTGATAAGGGGAGTTGCGGCTGCTTTCCAGGAGAAAGGATATAAGCTGGGAGGCTTTGAAGCTTATGTTTCCAGTGATGTATTGATTGGAGCAGGCCTTTCCTCCTCCGCATCCTTTGAGGTTATCATAGGAACTATTATTTCCGGATTATTTAATCATATGGAAATCAGTCCTGTAGAAATTGCCATGGCAGGACAGTTTGCAGAAAACGTTTATTTCGGTAAACCCAGCGGGCTGATGGACCAGATGGCCTGTTCTGTAGGCGGTTTGATTCACATTGACTTTGAAACACCGGGAGAACCGGTGGTGGAGAAGGTTCCGGCAGATTTTGAAGCCTGGAAATATAGCCTTTGTATCGTAGATACTAAGGCTTCCCATGCCAATCTTACAGATGACTATGCCAAGATTCCCCAGGAAATGAAAAAGGTAGCCCAGTTCTTTAAGAAAAAGGTGTTAAGAGAAGTGGACGAGGATGAGTTTTACAGGGAAATACCGGGCCTGAGAAGTATTTTCGGAGACCGTCCGGTGCTGAGGGCTATTCATTTCTTCCAGGAGGAGAAACGGGTGGATGCCCAGGTAAAAGCTTTGAAGGATGGAGATTTTAAGGAATTTCTGAGACTTGTCAGAGAGTCTGGCAATTCTTCCTTTAAATATCTGCAGAACATCTATGTCAACAGAGATGAGCAGAGCCAGGCCATGTCTATCGCCCTGGCGGCCAGTGAGACAAAGCTGAAGGACCACGGGGTATGCCGTGTACACGGCGGCGGTTTTGCGGGAACCATACAGGTTTTTGTAGAAAATGAATATGTGGAAGAATACAGAGCCTTTATTGAGAAAATCTTCGGCAGAGATTCCTGTCATGTGCTGAAGGTAAGCAGCAAGGGCGGCATACAGGTGTTATAAGGGTTATAGGAGAGTAAATCCCACGCTCCGAAAGTTTGAAAAGAACTTTCGGGGCGTTTCTTTTGTTGCAGCTATGCTGACGGAGGGGGGTACAAGAGGGTTACATAAAAGATGCTGGGGAAAACTTGTTTTTGTCGAGGACAGAATCTGTGTGAAAACTGCTTTCTTTATCTGATAAATTTTCAGAATATTCACGATTGTAAAATATGTACAAAGAATGTCGAAGCCTGTAAAGTTCCCCACATTTTATCCTCAAAGTTATACACAGCAAAAAAGCCTGTAAACTGCGGAAAAGTGAAGTTATACACCGAGTTATCCACATTGTCCACAAATTTGTGTGTGGATTACTATGATTTACATAATAAAATAAAGAACATAGGTTTTGTGTACATGTTATAAAATGGGGTTTTTTAGAAGAAAATGTGGAAAAAACGTTGACTTTTTTAAAGTCAAATTTTTAACAAAATGCGACAGAATTTGTCAAAACAACAAAAAAATATTTAAAATAATCTGAAAATAGCGGTTTACAATAAAAAGGAGTAATTGTCAACAAAACAGCAACATTTAAAGACGAAATCCAATAGAAACCAGAAGAGCAGAATTATATAATGAATACAAAAGAAAAACAAAGAGAGAGGATATATATATGCCAGTTATTTTTCATCAAGAGACAAAGCAGTTCCATCTTTTTAACAGTAAGGTCAGCTATATCCTGAGAATCATGGAGAACGGACAGCTTGAACATTTATATTTTGGACAGGCTATCCATGATAAAGAGGACTTCTCTTATTTACATGAAGAGACTATGCGTTCCCAAATGTCTGTGTGTGTGCCTGAGCCCGGTATTTTATCCATGCATTATACCAGACAGGAATATCCGGTGTATGGAACCGGAGATTATAGAAGTCCGGCTCTTACCATCCGTCAGGAAAACGGCAGCAGGATTGTAAATTTTGTATACCAGGGATATGAGATAGTTAAGGGAAAACCTGCTATTTCTCCTTTGCCGGCTCTGTATGTTGAAGAGGAAGAGGAAGCGGAAACCCTTAAAATCACTTTGGCAGATGAGGAAATAGGCACGGAGATGGTACTTTCTTACACCGTATACAGGGACTATCCGGTTCTGGCAAAAAGTGTTTGCTTCCATCATAAAGGGAAAAAGTCTGTGGTATTGGAAAAGGTTATGAGCAGCTGTGTGGAATTCCCGGATATGGATTATGAGATGGTACATTTGTCAGGGGCCTGGGCCAGGGAGCGGTATGTGAAGGAGAGACCTCTTGAAATGGGCATCCAGTCCATCCAGGGCGTGAATGGAACCTGCTCCGGAGCAGAGCATAATCCTTTTATGGCACTGAAGAGGCCGGAGGCAGGAGAGGATTACGGAGAGGTTTATGGATTTAGCTTTGTGTACAGCGGAAACTTTTTGATGCAGACAGAGGTTTCTACCTTTGACATGACCAGGGTTCTGGTGGGAATCAATCCGGAAAGCTTTTCCTGGTGCCTGAAGGAGGGAGATAGCTTCCAGACGCCGGAAACCGTAATTGTTTACAGCAACCAGGGCTTGAATGGTATGAGTCAGACCTATCACCGGCTTTACAGGAAAAGGTTGATGCGGGGTGAGTGGAGAGATAAGGCCCGTCCCATTCTTTTGAATAACTGGGAGGCTACTTATTTCGATTTTAATGAAGAAAAAATTTTGAATATTGCCAGAAAGGCAAAGGAGGCCGGCGCAGAGCTGTTTGTGCTGGATGACGGCTGGTTTGGGGCCAGAAATGATGACTACAGAGGTCTGGGAGACTGGTATGCAAATCTGGAAAAGCTGCCGGAGGGAATTCCCGGTCTGTCCCGGAAGGTAGAAGATATGGGACTGAAATTCGGGCTCTGGGTAGAGTTGGAAATGGTAAATAAGGACAGTGACTTATATCGTGCTCATCCGGATTGGCTCATAGGAGTTCCGGGGCGGTTTGAAAGCCATGCCAGACATCAGCATGTATTGGATTTTTCAAGGAAAGAAGTAGTAGATGCCATCTATGACATGATAGCAAAGATTATCAGCGAATCTTCCATCTCTTATATTAAATGGGATATGAACCGGTACATGACAGAGCCTTACAGCAGAGGAATGTCTCCGGAACATCAAGGGGAGATTATGCATCGTTATATCCTGGGTGTCTATGATTTATATAACCGTTTAACCAGCAGATTTCCGCAGATTTTGTTTGAATCCTGTGCCAGCGGCGGGGCCCGCTTTGACCCGGGTATGCTGTACTTTGCGCCACAGACCTGGACCAGCGATGATACGGATGCCAATGAAAGGACCAAGATACAGTACGGAACCTCCTATGTTTATCCGCTGGTAAGTATGGGCTCTCATGTGTCGGCTGTACCAAACCACCAGATTTACAGAACTACGCCTATCGATACCAGGGCCAATGTGGCATATTTCGGAACCTTTGGCTATGAATTGGATTTGAATTTGCTGTCTGCCCAGGAGCTTGAAGCTGTGAAAAGCCAGATTGCTTTTATGAAGCAATACCGGGAGCTGATACAGGTGGACGGTGATTTCTACCGCATATTAAGTCCGTTCAAGGGAAATGAAACTGCATGGCAGGTGGTATCTCAGGATAAATCCCAGTCTATTGCCATGCTTTACCAGAGGTTAAATAAGGTAAATGGTTCCTGGCTGAGGCTGAAGCTCAAGGGGCTGCAGAAGGATATGCTGTATAAGGTTACTTTGACATCTGATGAGGAAAAATCCTATAAAGCTTATGGAGACGAGCTGATGTATGCCGGAATTCCGGTGGACAGAGAACTGTTCAATGAAAAAGGCGGAGATTTTACTTCCCTGCTGTATGTAATAGAAAAAACAGAGGAGTAAAGGAGAATAAAAGGGCTGTTGTTTAAATAGAAGCAACAGCCCTTTTTGGCAGCCAACATTAAATGGCTCTTTTCTTTTTTCCGGAATGTTTTATTTTCCGGTATAACAAGCGGATTTGGAGGGTAATCGGGTTACGGCCACGAATAAGAGGAATGGCAAGGATTTCCTGGAAAATATGTATTAAAGGGCCGGTAAAAAATACGGTAACCAGAGTTCCGATTCCTACTTTTGCCCCGAAAATAAAGCCTACCACAACACATACCACATCGCTGCCTATGCGGCAGTATTGAAACTTTATGGGTGTTCTTTCCGAAAGGCAAAGGGCTACGGCGTCATAGACAGAAACACCTAAATCAGCAGTGAAATATAGGGATGCTCCCATACACATAATGAAAATTCCGATTAGGAGCATAAGCAGCCGGAAGAAAAAATTTCCATTTGGAAAAAGCTCTAAAAGCAGCCAGGAGAAAAATTCTGTAATATAGCCTAAAAGAAACATGTTGATGAGAGTACCAAGCCCGATTTTTTTTCTGTCTGTTATCAGCACAAGGATGAGCAGAATAAAACTAAAGGCTGTGTAAAAGGTTCCGTAGCCCAGAGGCGTAAGATTCCACAGGCCATGGGCCAGAACCTGGAAAGGGTCCATACCGAAGGCGGAATAGTTAAAAAATCCTACGGCCACGCCGCTGAGGCTGACACCAACAACCGTCATGATAATACGTTTCATTTTTTCAGACATGATATATCCCCCGCAAAACATAGAATTACACAGGTGAGGTGCTGCATTTCTCCTGTACCTGTGCTAAAATAAATTATAGAAAAATAATAGAAAAAAACTATCACAATGCTATCTGAAATTATAACTATAGTACCAAAGGAAAAGGTGGAATTAAAAATGCTTCTGACAGCTCCTGAAGAATTGTGTGTCAATGATATTATGTGTGAGACTAAGGCTCACGGGACCAGTTCCTTCCGGTTCCAGGCTTATAGAAATGAATCCAGGGAAAGACCGGTAAGAGGAGAGGGCTGGCACTGGCATCCCGAGGCGGAATTCCTCTGTGTTCTGGAAGGAAAGGTTAGATTTGGTATTAACGAAGAGAGATTTGAACTGGGGGCAGGGGATGCTGCTTTTATCAATTGCGGTGCCCTGCACATGGCGGGAATTATTTCCCAGGAATATGTGGGAAGTTCGGTTTCTCTGGTTTTTGCACCTGAATTTCTGGCAGAGGACAGGCAAAGTCTTCTGTATAATAAGTATATTAAGCCAGTGGCAGAAGACCAGCTGTTTAAGGGCTGTGTTTTTCGTAAAGACCAAGGCAGCCCCTGGAAAGAAGAGATTCTTGGCGCTCTTGAAAAAGTGTGTCAATACTGTCAGGAAGAAGACTGGCTCTGCCAGCTCAAGGTGCGGAATGAACTGAGCAGAGCCTGGGGAATTCTGGCAGAATACAAGGGGCAGGAGAAGGGGTTGTATGCTGGAGGAGAAGGGAACCGGAAACTGGAACAGCGGGTAAAACAAATCTTAGATTATATGCAGGCTCACTATGCAGAGCCCATTACGGTTGAGGATATTTCCAAAAATGTGAACCTGAGCCGTACAGAATGTTTCCGCTGTTTTCATAAAATTACCGGAGCAAGCCCTTTGGAATATTTAAATCTTTACAGAATCAGACAGGCAGCCTTTAAATTGAGAAACACAGACCAAACTGTAACAGAAATCTGTATTGGCAGCGGGGTCAGCCACCCCAGCTACTTTGGGAAAAAATTCCGGCAGATTTACGGTGTATCTCCGGCAGGGTACCGGAAGATGGGGGAGAAATAAGGGATAATATGATAAGTAAAGTTTGTAAAATGATTTGTAAAATCCCTCCCTCTTCCATAACCAATACAATTTAACATAACCACAGGGCATGTCCCCGTTTTTACAATATGGTAAAAGCGGGGATTTTGTATTTTACAAAGATTTAACAGATTTATGATTGGTGATTTTACAAAGCTTCTATATAGTAGGTCTTGTCAAAAGGACATGGAAAGAAAGTAAATCATTTATTAAAGGAGTATAAAATCATGAAGAAGAAAGTATTTGCAGCAATGTTAACAGGTTTAATGGTATTAGGTATGGCAGCATGCGGCGGAAACAACAGCAATTCAGAAAGCGGCGCAGCTTCTGACACTGCAGCAGAGTCAGGAGATTCTGCAGATGCTTCCGCACCTTCCGGTACAATTTCCGTAATCTCTCGTGAAGACGGTTCCGGAACAAGAGGAGCATTTATTGAATTATTTGGTATTGAGGAAGAAAACGCAGACGGAGAGAAAGTTGACAATACTACGGCAGACGCTCAGGTTACCAACAATACTTCTGTTATGATGACAAATGTTTCCCAGGACCCTCAGGCTATTGGCTATATTTCTCTGGGTTCTCTGGATGACAGCATGGTAAAAGCTTTAAAGGTTGACGGAGTAGAGGCTTCCGCAGAGAATGTAAAGAACGGTACATATAAAGTATCCCGTCCTTTCAATATTGCCACTACCGAAGATGTCAGCGACGTGGCTCAGGATTTTATTGACTATATCATGAGTGCAGAGGGCCAGGCCATCGTAGAAGAAGCGGGATGCATTACCGTTAATGAAGAGGCAGAAGCTTACGCCGGAACCAAGCCGGAAGGCAAGGTAGTTGTTGCAGGCTCTTCTTCTGTAACACCTGTTATGGAGAAGCTGAAAGAAGGATATGAAGCCATAAATACAGGGGCTGAAATCGAGATTCAGCAGAGTGATTCTACTACAGGTATGGAATCTGCTATCAGCGGTGTATGTGACATCGGAATGGCATCCAGAGCCCTGAAAGATTCCGAAACATCTGAAGGCCTGGTAGGCCAGGAGATTGCTCTGGACGGTATTGCAGTAATCGTGAATAAAGGCAATGCTTTAGAGGATATTACCTCTGACCAGGTAAAACAGATTTACACTGGTGAAGTTACTAACTGGGAAGACCTTCAATAATCAGAAAAATAGGAGCAAGGTACCATGAAAGACATAAAAGAGAGTATTATGAAGTATGTGTTTCTCCTGTGCGCCTGCGCTTCCATTCTGGCAGTAGTTTTAATATGTGCATTCTTGTTCGCCAATGGCATTCCCGCCATTGGCGAAATCGGGGTTTTTAACTTTTTGCTGGGAGAGACATGGAAGCCGGGAAATGACATTTACGGAATCCTTCCTTTTATTTTGGGAAGTATCTATGTAACCGCAGGAGCTATTATCATCGGAGTTCCGGTTGGACTTCTCACTGCTATTTTTATGGCAAGATTCTGCCCTAAGAAAATATACCGATTTTTGAAGCCTGCAGTTGACCTGCTGGCAGGTATTCCTTCTGTAGTATACGGATTTTTCGGTATGGTAGTGATGGTTCCCTTTGTCCGTGACTTCTTCGGCAGAACTCTGGGTTTTGGAGGAAACGGCTCTAGTATGTTTACAGCCTCTGTTATGCTGGGAATCATGATTCTGCCTACGATTATCAGCGTAGGAGAGTCATCTATCCGTGCAGTACCGGACAGTTATTATGAAGGCTCCCTGGCTTTGGGGGCAACCCATGAAAGAAGTGTATTCTGCACCATAGTCCCGGCTGCCAAGTCTGGTATTATGGCAGGAGTTATCCTGGGAAT
>CABSEJ010000143.1 GCA_902476765.1 uncultured Blautia sp. | reverse complement strand
CTGCTGCGTTGTCGTCAATCAACGTAGCCACCGCTACGTCTCATTCCTCCGCCTTGCAGAATGAAAATTCATTCTACGTTATTATGCTGAAAATGAATATGCCAGCACACTAGTCTCAAAACAGAGACTCACAGGCTGCCTGCAGTCCAATGAGTCTGTGCTTTTGAGATGAATTATAACCTTTTTCGTTTATATTTTATCAGAAATCCAGGATTTTTCAATCCTCAGTTTCTCTTGTTTCATACATATACTGTATACAGCACCTGGGTCAATGGGAAAATTTCAGAATCTCAATAGACTTAAAGAAATCTGCATCAGATTTCCAGTCAATAATCTCTGTCCAGACAGGGCATAGAAAAGCAGGCATCCTATATCTTCTAAAATACAAAATGCCTGCGCTGTTTTTTATAAAACTTTAGATAAAAACTCTCTCAGCCTGGGATTTTTAGGATTGGCAAAAAATTCCTCCGGAGCAGCATCCTCCTGTATATTTCCGCCGTCTATAAAAAGAACTCTTCCTGCAACCTCTCTGGCAAAGCCCATCTCATGGGTAACTACCACCATAGTCATACCTGTAAGAGCCAGCTCCCGCATAATCTCCAGAACCTCTCCTACCATTTCCGGGTCAAGAGCAGAGGTAGGCTCGTCAAAAAGCATAACATCCGGATTCATAGCCAGAGCCCTGGCAATAGCGATTCGCTGCTTCTGTCCTCCTGAAAGGCTTCCCGGATATGCGTCTGCCTTATCAGGAAGGCCTACTCTCTTTAAAAGCTCATCTGCCTTTTTAGAAGCTTCCTCCTGGCTCATCAGCTTCAGGGTTACCGGAGCCAGCATAATATTTTCCTTCACAGTCTTGTGGGGAAAAAGATTAAACTGCTGAAACACCATGCCGATTTTCTGTCTGTGACGGTTGATATCCACCTTAGGGTCTGTAATGTCTACATTCTCAAAGAAAATCTTTCCTCCCGTAGGCTTCTCCAAAAGATTCAGAGACCTTAAAAAAGTGGATTTTCCAGAGCCGGAAGGGCCGATAACAGCCACAACCTCTCCCTTATGTATCTCTGTGGAAATTCCGTCAAGAACCATGTTATCATCAAACTTTTTCTGCAGATTCTCAACTTTAATCAAAACCTCAGTGTTCACTTCTACGCATCCTCCTCTCCACTTTACCCATGAAATAGGTAAGCAGCATTACCAGAACCAGATAAAAGATTGCTGCGGAAATCAAAGGAACAAAAGCGCTGTAGGTACGGCTCTGCACCAGAGTCGCCGCCTTGGTAATATCCACGGTGCCGATATATCCGATAATAGCCGTTTCTTTTAAAAGCACAATCATCTCGTTGATAAGAGCAGGAAGTACGTTTTTAAAGGCCTGAGGCATAATAATCAGCTTCATGGTCTGACTGGAGCTCAACCCCAGACTCCGACCTGCTTCCATCTGTCCTTTGTCTATGGACATAATACCGGAACGGACAATCTCCGCCACATAAGCACCTGAGTTAATACCAAAGGCAATTCCTCCGATAACGATATTACTCAGAGAAACGCTGGCAAACACAATGGAATAAAAAATCAAAATCTGAATCATTGAGGGAGTTCCCCGGATGACAGTCAGATAAATTTTACAGAGGATATTTAAAAGCTTCAGCTTCCCTGTCTGTTCATGGGTAGAACGGATAATAGCCACCAGAAATCCCAGAACAACACCAATGCATAAAGCCAGAAGGGTTACTAAGATAGTCGTCTTTATTCCGTTCAGCCACCAGGAAGAAGCCCCGTTATCCACAAAATATCGATAGAACTCGTGCTGCAGACTCTCCCACATAAGTCTATTCTCTCCTTTTCGGTGTTATCTTATTTTTTTACAATCACAACCTGAGTTGCCTCTGCGTAAGTATCTGTAAATTCTACGCTTTCTTCTCTCTCCGGAGTTACCGTCATACCTGCTGCACCGAAATCTGCTTTTCCGGTATCTACAGAGGTAAGAATCGCTTCAAAAGCCATGTCTGCAATTTCCAGCTCATAGCCCAGCTTATCGCAGATAGCCTGTGCAATGTCTGCGTCAATTCCTACAATAGTATCCCCCTCTTTGTATTCCCAGGGCTCAAACTCCGCATTGGTAGCCATAGTCAGCACACCATTTGAACGGTCCACGTCTGCCGGGGATTCATAAGGATGCTCACCAATTTCATCTCCGATATAGTTGCTCTGGATTTCATCTAAAGTGCCTTCCTCTTTCAGCTCTGCTAAAGCCTCATTGAAAGCGTCTCTTAATTCCGTGTTTCCTTTCTTCATACAGATGGCATACTCTTCTTTCTCAAAGATTCCATCTACGATTTTCAAATCATCATTGGCTTCCACAAACTTTTCTGCAGGCAGTGAATCAATAACCACACAGTCTACCTTTCCGTTTTTCAGGGCTTGGATGGCATCTGCGCCCTTATTAAAACGGTTTACCTGGGAATCCTCATTTACAGCGTCTGTAGCCTGGGAATCTCCTGTAGTTCCAATCTGTACGCCGATAGTCAGCTCCGCCAAATCCTCTACAGCGGAAACCTCTACAGGCTGGCTGTCTGCTTCCTTTTCAGAGCCTCCGCATCCTGCTGTTCCCAGCACCATTGCAGCAGCTAATAGGGTAACCAATACTTTCTTTTTCATCTTTTTCCTCTCCTTTTCATTTTTATTTACTTAGACTCAATACCAGACTGGCTAAGGTCTGGTATTATTTAATAATTTGTGTATATTATGTATATTTATTCAACTTTCATGAATTATATCAGTTTTCTCTCTCTTTTGCAAGTTATTCCTTACATACAGAAAATCTCTTGTAACAGTTCAGCCTTGCTGAACCGTTACAGTCAAAATCCATGCAAAATCGCCTACGGCGATGGGATTTTGACTCCTGAATCATGTTCTTACGGTCAGCGCAGCAAGTGCGCAGACCTAGGCTGAACTGTTACAATCTCTTTTCAAAAAGGGCCAGTTCTTTAATATACCACTATCGGAGTGTTTGTCTCAATATTCTCATATATGGTCCTTACATTGTCCAAAGGCGTATTGATACATCCATGAGAGCCGTTATAGAGATAAATACTGCCTCCATAGCTGCTCCTGGTGGAAAGGTCATGAATACCCACACCTCCGTTAAAAGGCAGCCAATAGGTTACCGGTGTTTCATATTCTATGGTTCCGTCCGGATATCTTCCTACTAAGGTGGAGGGGCTTTCCTTCCCTTTCAGCCTCCAGACGCCTCCGGAAGGTGTTCCGTTTCCCTTATTGGGATTTCCTGTAACCACAGGAGTGTCTACCAGCAACGTATGGTCCTTATAAAACCACATCCTCTGCTGGCTAATAGATATTTCCACATAAGTACCGTCAATATCATTTCCCTCATGAGTTTCCCCTGTGTACAGCCAGGTAGGCTCCACCGGTCCGCTCTGTCCTGCGTTTAAAGCTGCTACCAGCGATTCTGTAGTCTTATCCTGCCATAACCTCCAGCCATAGTCTCCACCGGTCAAATGAACCGTAGTTCCGCTGGAAGTAACGAAATCCCTGGCTTTTCCCACTGTATTATACTTCTCCGACCAGGCAATGACCTCTTGCTTCACCGATTCTGCATCAAAGTAGAATTTTCCATCATCGCCTTTTCTTATCCAGGCTTTTAACTGGTCCTTGGTGAAAGTTTCTGTGCCAGTTCCGAAATTTACGCTTATTTCAAGGCTGGTCAGCCGGTTCATATCCTCCACATCTTTTTTCAGAGTTTCATCATCCTGTGTAACGGCAGGCTTTATGTAACAATCCGCTTCTTCCAGAGATATTTCTGTTTTTCTCTGGTCCACTGCATCCTGAATCGCTGCAGTTGTCTTTTCTTTGTCCACTGCCGTACCTATCACTTCAGGAACAATCACATAAGACGTTCCGTTATCCTCCACTTTTGCATCCTGAGAAGGCGTCATATTCGCATCCTGCATGCAAGCCAATTGGCTTACAACCTGAGTAAGGCTTTCCTGGCTGTAAGAATTGTCCATTTTCACCGTGTACTTCTTATTTCCCCATATCTGCACAGGCCAGAGCCAGGAATTCTGTTCTTCTTTCACCTTCTCCAGGCTGTTGTCATCCTGATAGGTCATCTGAATCTGTGTGCCGTTAATCTGCTCTGTCTGGTCATTTTTTTCTTTTATAGTCAACGTATAATTTTCTGCACTTTTCTTGATAATATCTTTTATATAAGCCACATCTTTTCCGCCGCAGGGATTTTCATTGATTTCTGTTCCGGGGTAAAATTTATCTTGATAATAAAACCCTACAGCTCCATATCCTGCTGCCAACAGCAGTACAGCTGCTCCCAGGGTGATTTTTACTCCCTTACCAGAACGCTTCTTTCTCTTTTTTCCACCCTTTTTTTCTTTTTTTAGCTTCTGATCTGCTTGCTTTAATAATTTTAACCGTTCTTTCTTGCTATTCTTCTGCATTTGCATGAACTTCCTTTATCTTGTTTCTTTGTCTCTGTATCAGAGCTGGCACTATTCCTGCCCAAAGATATACCTACTTTTTTCAGAAATAGTATTGTTTCCTGTTACCCTTTTCACAAGCTCATTCTACTCTAAAATCTGTAAAAATAAAAGGCTTTTCTTACTTTTGGTTGAATTTCGACATTTTTTTTACTATCATAGAGGAAGAACCGAGCATTTTTATCATATCAGAAAAAGAGGTATATTTCATGGAATCGCTGCTGGATATCGAAAACTGCCGCCTATGCCCCAGAAATTGCGGGGTAAACCGGAAAAAGACACATGGTTTCTGTAAAGAAAAAAATAAACTCCGGGCGGCCCGGGCTGCTCTGCATCACTGGGAAGAACCTTGTATCAGCGGCACCCGTGGAAGCGGAACCGTGTTTTTCTCTGGCTGCACTCTGAAATGTTGCTATTGCCAAAACTATAGCATCAGCCAGGGAGATGTGGGAAAAGAAATCACTACACAAAAATTAACGGATATTTTTCTCTCTCTTCAGGAACAGGGGGCCCATAATATCAATCTGGTAACCCCTACTCAATTTCTCCCCTGGATTCTGCCGGCTCTGGAAGCAGTCCGTCCTAAGCTTCATATTCCTGTGATATACAACTGCGGCGGCTATGAAAAACCTGAACTTATTTATCTTCTGAAAGGCTATATAGATATTTATCTTCCTGATTTTAAATATTATGATTCCGGACTCTCTCTGCGTTATTCCGGGGCAAAAGATTATTTCCAGACTGCCTCCCGAGCCATTCCTGCTATGATAGAACAAACAGGACCTCCTATTTTTGATTCACAGGGACTTTTGAAAAAAGGAGTGATAATCCGCCACATGGTTTTGCCCGGATGCCGGAAAGACTCATCTGCTATTTTAAACTGGCTTTGCCATAATCTTCCAAAGGATAGTTTTCTGCTCAGTCTTCTTAGCCAGTATACACCTTTCTACAAAAGCAGCCTTTATCCGGAAATTAACCGAAGAATAACCACTTACGAGTATAGCAGGGTACTGGAGGAGGCCTTGGATCTGGGTTTAGACCGTGGATTTATGCAGGAAAAATCCAGTGCAAAAGAAGAATATACCCCTCCTTTTAATTTAGAAGGACTATAGAATATTCACATCCCTGCCTGATTATGAGTGCTAAAAGAAGCGGTTTGAATGTCAAGACTGACAATCAAACCGCTTCTTTTATTACTCTGTAAATAGCTTGTTTCTGATATGCATGGATACGTTTGTTTTGCAGACATATCTCTCTGCTGTAGCTATTTTATTTGTCGTAGTTTACGATTGCTCCGAAGTCTGGCTTCAGGGCAGCGCCGCCTACCAGTCCGCCGTCAATATCCGGCTGAACGAACAGTTCCGGTGCTGTCTTAGCATTTACAGAACCGCCATACTGGATACGGATTGCATCTGCTGTAGCTTCGTCATAAACTTCTGCGATGCACTCACGGATTGCCTTGCAAACTTCCTGTGCCTGCTCAGTAGTTGCTGTTTTGCCTGTTCCGATAGCCCAGATTGGCTCATAAGCGATTACTGCTGTCTTAGCCTGCTCTGCGGTAATTCCCAGGAATCCAACCTTTACCTGCTGGCGAATGAAATCCATAGTTACACCCTGCTCTCTTTGCTCTAAAGATTCTCCGCAGCACATAATAGGAGTCAATCCATGCTCAAATGCCTTATGCATTTTCTTGTTAATATCTTCATTTGTCTCTTTAAAATAATCTCTTCTTTCAGAATGTCCGAGAATTACATATTTTACGCCGGCATCTACCAGCATGTTAGGAGAAATTTCTCCTGTATATGCACCTTTTTCCTCAAAATACATATTTTCAGCGCCTACCTGGATATTGCTTCCCTTAGCAGCTTCCACTACAGGGATAATATCAATAGCCGGTACGCAAAATACTACATCTACTTCCTCATTTGCTACTAATGGTTTTAAAGTATTTACTAATTCCACTGCCTCACTGGGAGTCATGTTCATCTTCCAGTTACCGGCAATAATTTTTTTTCTTGCCATGGAAATTTCCTTCTTTCATGTATGGTAATGCCTGCACCAGCAGACATTCCGTTATTATATTATAAAGTAAATTGCTTTCAGATTGTTCTCCTCACTACATTCATCTTCAAACTATCAGCTATGGAGAACCAAGTCAGCACAAAGCCCCGCATTCGGTAAATAGCTGGACCAATCGCACAGTTTGCGCTTATTTATCATTAGCTGCTGCTACGCCGGGGAGTTCTTTTCCTTCCAGGAATTCCAGAGAAGCACCGCCTCCAGTAGAAATATGGGTCATCTTATCACCATAGCCTAAGATGTTTACTGCAGCTGCAGAATCGCCGCCGCCGATAATGGTAGTAGCATCTGTTTCTGCCAAAGCCTTGGCTACTGCTTCTGTACCATGTGCAAAGTTAGGCATCTCAAAGCATCCCATAGGTCCGTTCCATACAACAGTCTTGGCATCTTTCACTGCATTGCAGAAAAGCTCCTCTGTCTTAGGTCCGATATCCATGCCTTCCCACTCATCCGGAATCTGTCCGCCGTCTACTACCTTAATGTTGCAGTCATTAGAGAATGCATCTCCGATTTTATGGTCAACAGGAAGCAGCAATTTCACGCCCTTTTCCTCTGCTTTTTTCTTCATATCCAGAGCATACTGCAGATAATCCTCCTCACACAGAGAGGTTCCGATTTTACCACCCTCTGCTTTGGAGAAGGTGTAAGCCATACCGCCGCCGATAATCAATGTGTCTACTTTGTCCAGCAAATTGTTGATAACGGAAATCTTGCTGGAAACCTTAGCACCGCCCAAGATAGCCACAAATGGTCTCTTAGGATTATTTACTGCATTTCCAAGGAAATCGATTTCCTTCTGCATCAGGTATCCTACCACTGCAGTATCTACATATTTTGTAACACCCACGTTAGAGCAATGAGCCCTGTGTGCGGTTCCGAATGCGTCATTTACAAATACATCACAAAGAGAAGCCAGTTCTTTTGAGAATTCTTCTCCGTTTTTAGTTTCCTCTGCACGATAACGTGTATTCTCCAGTAAAACAACCTCTCCATCCTGCATAGCCTCTACAGCAGCTTTTGCATTAGGACCTACTACTTCCGGATCAGCGGCAAATTTTACTTCCTGACCTAACAGCTCAGAAAGGCGTTTAGCCACAGGAGCCAAGGATAATTCCGGTTTTGGTTCTCCCTTGGGCTTTCCTAAATGAGAGCAGAGAATAATTTTTCCTCCGTCTGCAATCAATTTTTTAATAGTCGGAAGGGCTGCAACCAGACGGTTCTCATCTGTAATCTTTCCATCCTGAAGAGGTACGTTAAAATCACAGCGCACCAGGACCTTTTTTCCCTTTACATTTATATCATCTACGGATTTTTTATTGAGCATTGGAACTGCCTCCTTTTCATTAACTTTCATGGAGGGACATGCCTGCGGCTGCAGGCATGTCCCTTATAGACGAAAAGGGTCCGGTCCATACCATAATAGACCGGACCCTTAATGAGCCTATAATACTTTTAAGAAGAAATTATTTGTTTAATAATTTTCCGAAGTATTTGATTGTTCTAACCATCTGGCTTGTGTAGGAGTTCTCGTTATCATACCAAGATACAACCTGAACTTCTGTTGTTCCGTTGTCCAGAGGCAGAACCATTGTCTGTGTAGCATCGAACAGAGAACCAAATCTCATACCAACGATATCGCTGGATACGATTT
>CABSEJ010000142.1 GCA_902476765.1 uncultured Blautia sp. | reverse complement strand
ACGCGCCTGTCTCCGACCTGGCCCGGCAGTGCCGGGCGGCGGACGCCGTGGTGGCTGCTGCGGAGGAAGGCCCCTTCCTGTCCCTGGATGACTTCCGGAACCGGACAAAGGTGACGGTATCTACTATTGATTTAATGAATGACTTAGGGCTTTTCGGACATCTGCCAAAATCTAATCAGATGTCTCTGTTTGACTATCAGTAGAGGAGGGAAGTGTTATGTATGTTCACGAAAAGGATTATCCAAGACCACAGCTGGTTCGGGAAAACTGGATAAATTTAAACGGAACCTGGGATTTTGCCTTTGATGATGAGGACAGAGGCGAAAGGGAAAGATGGCAGGAGGATTTTCCCAAGATGGAGAAGATTCTGGTACCCTTTGCCTATGAGACGGAAAAAAGTGGAATCAACTGTCAGGAACCCCATTCCAGAGTCTGGTACCAGAGAAGCTTTTTCTGGCAGAAGAGACCGGGAACACGGTGTATTCTCCATTTGGAGGGCTGTGATTTTTACACAAAGGTGTGGGTCAACGGAAGGCTGGCCGGAAGTCATAAAGGAGCTTACGCCAGGTTTTCCTTTGACGTGACAGAGCTTATAGACCAGGGAGAAAACCTGCTGGTCATAAAAGCGGAGGATTCCTTTGACATCAGTCAGCCAAGAGGAAAGCAGCGGTGGAGAAGCGAGAATTTCGGCTGCTGGTATGTGCAGACTACAGGAATCTGGAAAACTCTTTGGCTGGAAGAAGTGCCGGAACTGTATATGAAAAATCTGAAAATCACCCCTCTTTTGGGTCAACATTCCGTGGAAATCCAGTGGGAACTGGCTGGAACGTTTCCCTGGGAAAAAGGAAAAAATGGTAGTTGGCAGCAGCCGGGAGAACAGGAAAAACCGCCTTCCCTCACCCTTCAGGCGGAGTTTCAGGGAAGGCTTATAGGCCGCCAGAAAATTCTCATAAAAGAGAACAGAGGAAGGGCTGTAATGGATGTTTTCTGCAGGGATGAGGACTTTGGAGAATGGGGTGTTATGGAGTGGAGCCCGGACTCTCCAAACCTGTATGATTTGTATTTGACGCTGGATTCTCCTCTGGGGGAGGACAAGGTTTCCTCCTATTTCGGTATGCGGGAAATCCGCATTGACGGGCAAAATATTCTTCTGAACAACAGCCCCCTTTACCAGCGGCTGATTCTGGACCAGGGATATTGGAAGGAATCCCATCTTACCCCTCCCTGCGAGGACGCTTTGCAGGAGGATATTTGCAAGGTGCTGAAGCTGGGCTATAACGGTGTGCGGAAGCATCAGAAAACAGAGGATGAACGATTCCTTTACTGGTGTGATAAGATGGGGCTTCTGGTGTGGAGCGAGATGGGGGCTGCCTATGAATTCGGAGATTACGGGACAGAGGAATTTACCAGGGAATGGATGGAAATTGTAAGACAGAATTACAGCCATCCCTGTATCATTACCTGGACGCCTTTTAATGAGTCCTGGGGTCTGGGACAGGTAAAAACAGACCCCAGACAGCAGCATTTTACAGAGGCGGTTTATCATCTGACCAAAAGCTTTGACCCTTATCGGCCTGTGGTGGTCAATGACGGCTGGGAGCATACGGTTTCTGATATAATCACCCTTCATGATTATGAGGAGGAAGGGGAGATTTTCCTGGAGCGGTACAGCAGATGTAAGGAAGAAATCCTGGCTTCCCAGGTGTATCACTGCAGCAGCAAATCTGCCTTTGCCCAAGGTTACAGTTACAAGGGACAGCCGGTAATTATCAGCGAGTTCGGAGGAATTGCCTTTGACGGAAAAGGAGAGGGCTGGGGCTATGGAAACAAGGTGGCTGACAAGGAAGCTTTTATCCGCAGATTTGACGGTATCACCACAGCGGTGAAATCCCTTCCCTATGTATGCGGCTACTGCTATACCCAGGTCAGCGATGTGCAGCAGGAAATCAACGGACTTCTGGATGAGGAGCGGAATTTCAAGGTAGAGCCGGAGATTATCCGGGAGATAAACCAGCGGAAAGTGGGCTATTGGAGGTCTTATATGTGAATGTCTCCTATAAGGAGAAGAAAATAGAGAAATAAATTTTATATATTTCCTATTCCATTTTTGAATAAATTTGGTACAATAGAGTGGGTTCTATTATTACAATAAAAAGAGGAAAGGTGAAGAAAATGCAGGAGTACAAACCATTTAAAGAAGGAAAAGTCCGTCAGGTATATGATATTGGAGAAAATCTGGTTATCTATGCTACGGACAGAATTTCCGCATTTGACTACATTCTGAAGAATACGATTACCAACAAGGGCGTGGTTTTGACCAAGATGTCCAAGTTCTGGTTCGATTTTACAAAGGACATTGTTCCCAATCACATGATTTCCACAGAGGTAAAGGATATGCCGGAGTTTTTCCAGCAGCCGGAATTTGAAGGACATGTGATGCTTTGCAAGAAGCTGGAAATGCTTCCTATCGAGTGTATTGTCCGGGGCTATATCACCGGAAGCGGTTGGGAAAGCTACAAGAAAAACGGTACGGTCTGCGGTATTCAGCTTCCGGAAGGTCTGCAGGAATCCGACAAGCTGCCGGAGCCTATTTATACTCCTACCACAAAGGCAGAGCTGGGAGACCATGATGAACATGTTTCCTTTGAGGATACAGTGGAGACTTTGGAAAAGCTGTACCCGGGCAAGGGAAGAGAATATGCAGAGAAAATTCGGGAGTACACCATTGCTCTTTATAAAAAATGTGCGGAATATGCTCTTACTAAGAACATCATTATCGCAGATACAAAGTTTGAGTTCGGCCTCAACGAGAAGGGAGAGGTTGTGCTGGGAGACGAGATGCTGACACCGGACAGCTCCAGATTCTGGCCTCTGCAGGGTTATCAGCCGGGACAGGGACAGCCATCCTTTGACAAGCAGTATGTGCGTGACTGGCTGAAGGCAAATCCGGACAGTGATTTCCTTCTTCCTCAGGACGTTATCGACAAAACTGTAGATAAGTATGTGGAAGCATATGAAATGCTGTCAGGAGAGAAATTCTAAGAGAAGCAGAGAATTCCTGACCTGATGGAGAGACAGTTTAGAGGTTCTCTTTGAATATTTGTTTTATATATGCCTGCAAAGCCTGCATTTATGGGTTTTGCAGGCATTTTGTATCAGAGGAAAGCTTGCAGGCCGGATATTCTGTTGCCTGCAGCAGGAGGGATTTATAAAAGGGAGGGAAAGAAATAATATGGAAGATAAAAAATGGAACAGACAAGAAAAGGATGGATATGTTCTGGTCACCAATAAAGGGGGCTGTTCTCTGGGAGTGGCAAAAGACAGCAGGGTGCAGATTCTGACTGTGGACGGATATGCTTTTAAAGATTTCCTGGGAACCGGAGAACTGGCGCCTTATGAGGATTGGAGACTGCCTTATGAAGAAAGAGCCAGGGATTTGGCAGAGCGGCTTGGCATAGAGGATATTGCGGGACTGATGCTTTACAGCGCCCACCAGCTGGTTCCGGCCAAGGGAGCTTTGGCAGAAGAATTCGGAGGAACTTATAACGGGAAAAAATATGAGGACAGCCATGCAAAGCCCTGGGATTTGACAGACCAGCAGAAAGAATTCATTGTAAAGGATAAGGTGCGCCACGTTCTGATTATGAGCCTGGAGAGTACGGAAGCAGCCGTTCGCTGGAATAACAGGATTCAGGCCTTGGCGGAGAATTCTGACTATGGTATTCCGGTAAATAACAGTTCAGACCCCAGACATGGGGCAGGCGCTACGGCAGAGTATATGGGAGTCACGGGAGAACCTATTTCCAAATGGGCCAACGGAATCGGACTGTCTGCTACTTTTGACCCGGAGCTTGTAAAAAAATTCGGCCAGATGGGTTCTGCAGAATACCGGGCTCTTGGAATCACAACGTCCCTTTCTCCTCAGATTGACCTTGCTACGGAACCAAGGTGGATGCGGTTTGCAGATACATTCGGCGAACATACCCAGATGACCATTGATATGACAAAAGCATACTGTGACGGCTTTCAGACAACCAAAGAAAGCAAAAACGGATGGGGAAAAGACAGTGTTAATACTATGGTGAAACATTTTCCGGGAGGAGGCCCGGTGGAGGCGGGCCGGGACGCTCATTATGCCTACGGGAAATATGCAGTTTATCCGGGCAATAATTTTGCAGAGCATTTGAGACCTTTTACAGAGGGTGCCTTTTCTCTTGACGGAAAAACAGAAAAAGCAAGTGCAGTTATGCCATATTATACGGTTTCCTATAACATAGATAAGAAATATGGAGAAAATGTGGGGAATTCCTACAATAAGTATTTGATTCAGGATTTGCTTCGGGAAGAATTGGGATATCAGGGAGTGGTTTGTACGGACTGGGGAATCACCCATGACACAGGAAAAACAGAAGAGGAGTTTGCAGGAAAATGCTGGGGCGTGGAACACATAACAGAGGCAGAACGTCATTTAAAAGCATTGGAAGCAGGTGTTGACCAGTTTGGAGGGAATAATGAGGTGGCTCCCCTGATGGATGCCTATAAGATGGCCTGTGAAAAATATGGAAAAAAGGAAACAGAGGCCAGATTCCGTCGTTCAGCATACAGACTTCTGCTTAATATTTTCCGCACAGGACTTTTTGAAAACCCATATCTGGATTTGGAAGAGTCTGAGAAAACAGTAGGATGCCAGGCCTTTGTAGAGGCAGGATATGAATCCCAGCTGAAATCGGTTACTCTGCTGAAAAATAAAGGAAATGTTCTTCCCATGAAGAGAGGTTTGAAAGTATATGTCCCTGAAAGACACATTCGGTCTTATCTGGACTTTATGAGTATGCCTACCGGAGAGCAGGATATTGTTCCTCCGGGAAAAAATGCAGCGGAGGAATACTTTACGGTTGTGGAAAACCCGGAAGATGCCGATGCAGCTCTTTGCTTTATGGAATCCCCCATTTCAGTGGGATATGACCCAGAGGACAGAAAAGCAGGAGGAAACGGATATGTTCCAATCACCCTACAATATTGTCCCTACAAGGCCGTTGACGGCAGAGCAGAAAGTATTGCAGGGGGAGATTTCTTAGAAACCTTTAGAAACCGCAGCTATAAGGATAAATGGAATACAGCGGCCAATGAAGCAGATTTGGATAATGTAATCAACATGAGAAAAATTATGGGAGATAAACCGGTTATTGCCATTGTATCCTTAAAAAATCCAATGGTAATGGCAGAATTTGAGCCGTATGCCGATGCGGTATTAGTAGAATACGGCGTGTATCCCAAAGCTGTTTTGGATATATTGACAGGTAAGTTTGAGCCTGAAGGCTTACTTCCCCTTCAGATTCCAAAAGACATGAACACAGTGGAAAGCCAGAAGGAGGATGTAGCCTTTGATATGGAGTGTTATACAGACAGTGAAGGACACTGCTATGATTTCGGATATGGCATGAATTTTACCGGTGTAATTTCAGATGAAAGAACCGCCAGATATGTAAAGACAGACAAACGGAAATAATCCCGGAAACGCAAAATATCCTGAGCCTTTATTCCTGCAAGCAACGAGCCAAGCGGACATGCCTGCATCGCCGCTAGATTGATGCCCCGCATGCTTACATCGGGGTATTTGACTTAAAGAGATTACGATTCCTGCTAACGATAATAAGTTATGAAAAATAACTGTTTGTAATTTATATCTGATTACAGTATCCTGTTGTATGATAAAAGGGGAAGCCCAGAGATTACAAACCAGACAGGAAGGAGTGTAATATATATGGTAAAATGTATAAAGTTAAACAACCAGGTGGAAATGCCCATGGAAGGTTTTGGAGTATTTCAGGTTACAGATGCCCGGTTATGCAGCAAAGCGGTTGCGGAGGCTATTGAGACAGGGTACAGACTGATTGATACTGCAAGTTCCTATGGAAATGAGGAAGCAGTAGGCCTGGCAATCCGGGAATCTTCCGTGCCAAGGGAGGAGCTGTTTGTTACAACAAAAGCCTATATACAGCAAATGGGCTATGAGAATACCAGAAAAGCTTTTCAGGAGTCTCTGGAAAAACTGGGATTGGAATATTTGGACCTTTATCTCATCCATATGCCTTTTGGTGATTACTATGGTTCCTGGAGAGCTATGGAAGATTTGTACCGGGAAGGGAAAGTCCGCAGCATAGGGGTCAGCAATTTTCTTCCGGACCGGCTTATGGATTTATGCTATAATGCCAGGATTCTTCCTGCTGTGAACCAGCTGGAGTGCCATCCTCACTACCAGAGGGAAGAGGAATTGGTATTGATGGAGGAACTGGGGATTAAGGTCCAGGCCTGGGCACCTTTTGCCGAAGGACTAAAAGGAATGTTTCAGGAGCCTGTTTTAAAAAGACTGGCGGAAAAACATGGAAAAACTCCGGCACAGATTATCCTTAGATGGGATATTCAGCGTGGCGTGGCAGTGATTCCAAAATCAGTTCATAGAGAAAGAATGGAAGAAAACCTGGATATTTGGGATTTTGCCTTGGACCAGGAGGATATGGAACAAATCAGGGCCCTGGACAAGGGACAGCCTTCTATGCTGGATACACGGAAGCCCAGCGAGGTCAGACGTGTTTACGATTACCTGAAAAATCCGGTTCTGACCAGTTTATCCTAGTTGAAAAGGTAAATTTTTCACTATGCTCAGAGACTATGGAATACTATGCAAAATAGCTATTTGTAATCCGTCTACATTTGGGATATGCTTATGTAAGGAAAATATGGTGAAAAACAACAGGGGAGTGAAGCAATATGAAGATGATAGAGAATCAAACCTTAGATGAGGAGAGAGCCCTTTATGGCAGCAAAGACCTGACAATTCGAAATTGTTCTTTTGACGGTCCGGCAGACGGGGAGAGTGCTGTCAAAGAATGTGAAGATATCCGGGTAGAGAATTGTTTTTTTAATCTCAGGTATCCATTCTGGCATGTAAAAGGATTGAAAATCCAGGATTCCCAGATGACCCAGATGTGCAGAGCGGCTCTGTGGTATTCCGGAAATATAGAAATTGCCCGCACAAAGCTTCACGGAATCAAGGCGTTGCGGGAATGTGAACAGGCACGTTTGCAGAGCTGTGATATAATTTCACCGGAATTCGGCTGGTCTGTCAAAGGCGTGGAAATGGAAGACTGCAAAGCCGTGGGAGAATATTTTATGATGCGCAGTGAGAACCTGAAGTTCCGCCAGGTAAAGCTGGAAGGGAAATATTCCTTTCAATATATTAAGAATGGCATATTTGAGGACTGTGTTTTTGACACAAAGGATGCCTTTTGGCACGGGGAAAATGTGACGGTACGGAACAGTGTTGTAAAGGGAGAATATCTGGCCTGGTATTCTAAGGGATTGACTCTGGAAAACTGTAAAATTATAGGAACTCAGCCTTTATGTTATTGCCAGGACTTGAAGCTGATAAACTGTGAGATGATAGACACAGACCTATGTTTTGAAAAGTCCCAGGTAGAAGCGGAAATTACCACGCCGGTGTTAAGTATAAAAAATCCTCTGTCAGGAACCATTGTCCTTCCTGCTGTGGGGGAAGTGATTCGGGATGAACCCTACGCTAAAGGAGAAATAAAGATCAGGCCTTAGAAACGGAAAAACCGACGGAAATACCGCCTTGTGAAAAGCGGGGAAGGGAAAAAACAGGGTATGAAGCAGATTTTAATCGTGGAAGATGACAAAAAACTGATTTTCCTTTGATTTTAAGAAAATGGAATTTTTCCGGGAGGGAGAGAGCCTGGAACTGAGCAAAACAGAGCAGAGACTTCTTCGCTGCCTGATAGACCAGGAGTACATAAAAACCCTGTACGGTACAGGGTATATCTGGAGCGGAGAGTAAGGAAAAGCAGATACATGGACGAGAGACAGTGGATAGCCGGGATAACAGCTTTGGCGCTGTGCTTTCTGGCAATTTATATCATTACCTTTATTATCATGGAAAGAAGGAAGAGGCAGTGGACGGCCAGGCTGGAAAAAATGCTGGAGGATGCCATTGCCGGAAGGTTTCAGGAAGAAAATTTTGACGAGAGCCGGCTTTCTGTGTTGGAGAACAGCCTGTGGCAATATTTGTGCCAGCAGGAAGGAAAATGGGAGACTTTGACCAGAGACAGAGAGCGGCTTCAGCAGCAGGTGTCGGATATTTCCCATCAGGCCGTGTTGCCGGTTTCCAATATTCTTTTGTACAGTCAGCTTCTGGAAGAAGGACTTGACCGCATGTGGGGCGAAATGGAGAGTCAGAAGGCAGAAGCCAGCGAGATGAGGGAAGAGCTGG
>CABSEJ010000141.1 GCA_902476765.1 uncultured Blautia sp. | reverse complement strand
GCAGGCAAAAATCACGTCGCCTTCCAGGCCTTTCTCTCTCACTGCATCCAATACATTACCCTTAACGCCAAGGCTGCCGTCCTCTGTGGCAATGACCAAGTCTCCTGCTGCCTGAAGCTCTTCCTTCAGAAACACATCTTTGTTCCGGTACCCTGCAATCACTGTTACCTGGGCCTGGGCTTCTTTAGCTGTCTGGACCATAGGCGGGATTCCAATGCCTCCCCCCATTAAAAACACACGCTTTCCTTTTATCTCCTCCATAGGGAAACCATTTCCCAGAGGGCCCAGAATATCCAGGGTTTCTCCCGGCTTTTTCTGAGAAAATTCCTCTGTACCTGCCCCTGCGATTCTATAAACGATTCGCAGTGCTCCCTTCTCTCTGTCTATTTCACAGATACTGATAGGTCTTGGGAGAATTCTACCGGAATCCTGGCAGTATACAGAGATAAACTGCCCCGGTTTTGCCTGGGAGGCAATCTCTCCTGCTTCCAGCCACAGACTGAAAATGTCCGGACTGATTTCCTCCTGGCTGATAATTCTGCTGGTAATTTTTATTTTTGCCATGATTCTCTCCTTACCTGGCAGCCTTTAAGGCGCCTGTAATATCTGCAATCATATCTTCCACTGCCGCTCTGGAAGCGTCACCGAAGTTTTCCTCGCCGAAACGGCTGTATTTCTCCTGCTTGTAAGCCGCAATAATGCCTCTGGAGGAATTTACAATAGCTCCCAGTCCGTCTTCATTGAAGAAATGTACCAAATCTTTGCCCTGGCCTCCCTGAGCGCCGTAACCGGGCACCAGAATATAAGCCTTCGGCATGATTCTTCTTAAAATTTTTCCCATTTCCGGGTAAGTAGCTCCTACTACAGCACCTACATAGCTGTAGGAATCTCCCATGCAGTTTTCTCCCCACTGAGCTACCTTCTCTCCTACCAGCTCATAGAGCGGTCTGCCGTCAACCAGCTGGTCCTGGAACTCTCCGCTGGAAGGATTGGAGGTTTTTACCAGAACAAACAGACCCTTCTTCTCTTCTTTACACACGTCAACAAAGGGATTCACACTGTCTGAACCCATGTAAGGGTTAATGGTGGCAAAATCCTCGTCAAAAGCAGCCACTTTGCTGGAGCCTATCTGGGTCTTGCCAAGGTGTCCAACTGCATAGGCAGCAGAGGTAGAGCCAATATCCCCTCTTTTAATATCTCCGATAACCACTAAACCTTTAGCTTTACAGTAGTCCAGGGTTTTCTTGTAGGCCATAAGCCCCGGAATACCAAACTGTTCGTACATGGCAATCTGAGGTTTTACCGCAGGAATCAAATCCCAGGTCTTATCCACAATTTCCTTATTAAACTGCCAGATTGCCTCCCCTGCGCCTTCCAGAGTCTCTCCGTACTCCTGAAAAGCCTTCTTCTGAATATGGGCAGGAATGTAATTCAGCATAGGGTCCAGTCCTACTACAATAGGAGCGTTGGTTTTTTTAATATTTTCTACAAGCTTGTTTATCATTTTCTTTCCTCCAAGGTTCTTTTTTAGGATTATTTTTTCAGCAAACAGGGCAGAGGAGACAACTTCTGTCTTCTGCCCTGCTCTTGTATTCCTTATTCTGCCTGATATACTACTTTGCCGCCGCAGATGGTGGCCTTCACCAGTCCTTTTACCTTTCTGCCGTTAAAGGGGGTATTCTTTCCTTTTGACAAGAAGGTCATACTGTCAATGACATACTCCCGGTTAGGGTCTATGACCGTCACGTCTGCCATTTTTCCTACATCCAGAGTTCCTTTATCTGAGCCTATAATTCTGGCCGGATTATAGCTCATTTTCTCCGCCATCTGCATAGGAGTCAGAACTCCCTTGTCTAAAAGCTCTGTCACTGTAAGGGGCACTGCTGTCTCCAGTCCCACGATACCAAAGGGAGCCTTCGCTATAGGCTGCTGCTTCTCGTCTCTGCTGTGAGGTGCATGGTCTGTGCTGATGACATCCAGAACATCTTCCTTCAGGCCACGAAGAAGAGCTTCCTTATCCTCCTGAGTACGCAGAGGAGGGTTCATCTTATAATTGGTGTCTCCCGGCACCATATCCTCAGAAGTCAGGGTGAAATGATGAGGGCATACTTCTCCGGTCACCGGCAGGTTATCCTGCTTGGCCAATTCAATCATGTGAACACTGTCTTTGGTGGAACAATGGCACAGATGAAGTCTGGCCCCTGTTTCCTTTGCTAACACAATATCCCTGGCTACAATCACATCCTCCACAGCGTTGCTGATACCCGGAAGTCCCAGCTCCTTGGAACGTTCATCCTGGTTGACGCAGCCTCCGTTTACCATGTTCTGGTCTTCGCAGTGGGCAAAAACCGGAATTCCCCGGGAAGCACAAATTTCCATTGCTTCCTTATATAACCTTGCATTCATTACGGACTTGCCGTCCTCGCTGATAGCAGGAATACCGGCCTCTATCATTCCTTCTATATCAGCCAGCGCCTCTCCCTTCTGGTCCTTGGTCACTGCCCCAATCTGAAGCACATGGACCGGAGCCAGCTCCAGAGCCTTGTTGTGTACATAAGACACTCTGTCCGGACTGTCAATAACAGGCTTAGTGTTGGGCATAGCCAGAATCGTCGTAAATCCGCCTCTGGCTGCGGCCCTTGCTCCGCTTACAATATCTTCTTTATGGGTCAGGCCCGGGTCCCGCAAATGTACATGTAAATCAATCAATCCGGGCATGACAAAGCAGCCCTGGGCGTTTATCACTTTATCCGCCTCTTCCTCCAACTGCAGGGAAGGGCCCCTGTCCTTTATCACACCGTCCTCAATATAAAGGTCTCCTGTCTGGTCAGTCTTATCTGAGGGATTTAAAATGCGGCCATTTTTAATCAGTATTTTCATCTTGATATACGTCCTTTCTCCCGGAGATACAGGCTTTTTGCCTTCTCTGAATTTTACCGTTGGCTTTATAGTAACATACACATTTTCTTTCGTCAATTGCACTTTTCCCTTGACTTTTTCTATTTTTCAGAATATACTGAATGTGTCAAAGGTATATTGGATATAAATATTAAATGGTTTTTAGAGATTGTATTATCATTTTTATACACAATATTATCTCTAAAGACCATTTAATTTTTTATCCGATGGTTTATCTATTTTTATTTATTTTTTATGGAGGTAACACTATGAACAAGGGAACTGTAAAATGGTTCAACGCTGAAAAAGGCTACGGATTTATCACAGGAGAGGACGGACAGGACGTATTCGTACACTTCTCAGCAATCAACGGAGAAGGATTCAAATCTCTGGAAGAAGGCCAGGCCGTGACTTATGACCTTACAGAAGGCGCTCGTGGCATGCAGGCAGCCAATGTAGATAAATTATAATTAAAAAACCAAAGACAGACCCTTCCGATGAAGTTTCGCACTTTGCCGGAAGGGTCTTTTTTTCTGAAAATTATCCAAAAACACCAAAAAATTCTTCTTTCTCTTTTCTCCTGTATCCTCTACAATGATTAACAGAGGGATTTTCAGGTTTGCAAATCCCATAATATGATGAAGGAGGCTAATTTATGCGAAATGTACTGAACTTAAATGACAACTGGAAATTTATCCAAAAGGACGCCGGTCTTCCCCAGACTCTGCCCGCCGATTGGCAGGACGTGAATCTTCCCCACTGCTGGAACGCAGTGGACGGCCATGACGGAAATGGCAGCTATGACAGAGGAAAATACTGGTATGCTAAAACTTTTACTACTCCTAAACAGCCTTTAGGCGGCGGAAAGCTTTTCGTAGAGGTTCTGGCAGCAGGACAGCAGGCCACTGTATATGTGAACGGAAAGGAAGTGGCTTACCATGAAGGCGGATATTCTATCTTCCGGGCAAATATCACAGAGCAGTGTAAGGAAGAAGGAGAAAACCTGCTGGTTATCGCCTGCAGCAATGAGCTGAAAGACAGCGTATATCCCCAGTCTGCTGACTTTACCTTCTACGGCGGTCTTTACAGAGGGGTAAATCTGATCAGCGTTCCGGACGCTCATTTTGATTTGGAATATTATGGAGGTCCGGGTATTCAGGTAACGCCAACACCCACTGAGGGCGGCGCTTCTTTTGAAATTGTTTCTTATGTAAAGAATGCAGACGAAAATTTCACTGTGCTGTATACAATCTGTGACGCTCAGGGACAGGAAGTGGCCCAGGCCTGCCGTCCCGCAGAAAGCCCGGCTGTCACCGTCTTTGTTCCCGACGCACAGCTTTGGGAAATTGACAGTCCCTATCTGTACACAGTAAAGGCTGTCCTTCAGAGAAGAAACGAAGCTTATGACGAAATTTCCATTCAGGCCGGTGTGAGAAGCTTCTCCTGCCATCCGGACAAAGGCTTTATCATCAACGGCAAGGAAACTCCTTTACGAGGCGTCAGCCGTCATCAGGATATGCTGTATAAAGGAAATGCCCTGACCAGAGAGGACCATTACGCAGACGCTAAGATAATCAAAGAGCTGGGCGCCAATACCATCCGTCTGGCTCACTATCAGCATTCCCAGGATTTCTACGATGCCTGCGACGAAATGGGCTTTGTCGTGTGGGCTGAGATTCCTTTTATCAGCGTTATGAATCCGGACCCGGCTGCCCATGAAAACTGCATCAGCCAGTTAAAAGAACTGATTATCCAGAATTATAACCATCCCTCTATCTGCTTCTGGGGTATTTCCAATGAAATCCTTATCGGCGGTATTTCTGAGAAGCTGGTAGAAAACCACCATGAATTAAATGCTCTTGCTAAGAGCTTAGACCCAACCCGTCTCACAACCATTGCCCATGTAAGCATGACACCAATTGAAGGTCCTATGCACCACATCACAGATGTAGAAAGCTACAACCACTACTTCGGCTGGTATGGCGGAAAGATGGAGGACAACGGTCCCTGGATGGATAACTTCCACAAGATTCATCCTGACATCTGCCTGGGTCTGTCTGAGTACGGCTGCGAAGGTATCATCACTTACCATGGCCCAAACCCGGCCTGCAAGGATTACAGTGAAGAATATCAGGCTCTGTACCATGAGCATATGGCTAAAATGCTGGATGAGCGTCCCTGGATTTGGTCCAGTCATGTATGGAATATGTTTGATTTCGGCTGTGCAGCCAGAGATGAAGGCGGCGTAGCAGGAAGAAACAACAAAGGTCTGGTGACCATTGACAGAAAGACGAAAAAGGACAGCTACTACATTTACAAGGCATACTGGAACAAAGAGCCTATGGTTCATCTCTGCGGAAAGCGCTACGCCCAGAGAGCAGGGGAAACCACACAGATTCGTGTTTACTCTAACCAGCCGTCTGTTACCCTGTACCTTAACGGGGAAAAAGTGGAAGAACAGAGTGCAGACAAGGTATTTGTCTTCCAGGTTGCTTTGGCAGAGGGCTTCAATACCTTGCTGGCTGTGGCCGGAGAGGTAAAGGATACCATGACTCTGGAAAAGGTAGAAAAAGAGCCTTCTATCTATGTACTGCCTGAAGTAAATGAGCGTGCAGAAGGCGTAGCCAACTGGTTCAAATCCGTAGGCTCCATGGATTTAGAGGCTCCAATGGAATTCCCGGAAGGTATGTACAGCATCAAAGACACTTTGGATGAAATTGCAAAGTCTCCGGAGGCTCTGGAGCTGGCAGCCAAAGCTGTTAAACTGACTATGAATATGACCGTATCACCGGGAGAAGGAATGTGGGATATGATGAAATCCATGACTCTGGAAAAAATAGGAGAAATGGCCGGTACTTTGGCTCCGGAAGGCTTTATGGAAAGTCTCAATGCCCAGTTGATTAAGATTAAGAAAAACTAAATCCTATGGTTGAAATAACAGAAAGCTGATATATAAAAAGCAGCAGGCCCCGGAAAATCCTTTATTTCGGATTATCCGGGGCCTACTTCCTTTTCTATATGGATGATGCTATGGGTTTAAGTTCATGTCTTTTACGCCTTACCATTTTCCATAATCTTCTCTTAGTATCCCAGCACGTCCTTTGTGTCGTTAAAGATTTCGTTAGCCTGGTCCACATATTTCTGGGAGCCTTTGCTCTCGCACTCTTTTACATAGGTATCCCAGTCCGCATCCAGGTCTTTTTTACCGGAGATAAATTCCAAAGCAGAAGTATTTACATAGTCCATAAGGTTTACCTTAATCAGGTTCATCTCCTCTTTCTGCAGTTCGTCTGCCAATACCGGAGGCTGAAGCTGCATCTGCTCCTTATTTGCATCGATTCTCTCATTCCATTCCTGCTCTCCCTCAGAGAATTTGGAATACTGCAGTTCTTTAGAGCCGCCATATGCAAATACACCGCCGCCAAAGCCATAGTCTACATTCAGCTGTTTCTCCGCACCGGAATTGATACCATTGTAATAAATGTCAGAGTTCAGCACTATCTTTCCTTCGCTGTCTTTTGTATTTCCCCGGGCTTCCGGTTTTTCACAGCCGGGACCTGGTTCACTGGGAACAGGTTGGACATGGAATTTCATCTGCTGAGCAGCTGGACTATAAGAACTGCGAAACGTCTCTGGGGCTATGGGCGCCCACTATCCGCTATGACCGGGGGACCTTCTATATTATCAACACCTTTGTTTCAGAGGGGCGGGAAGCCCGCAGGGACAATTACATCATTACTGCCCAAAACCCTGCAGTCCCTGTTTCATAGAAGGGGCAGACGGAATCGACTCCAGTCTTTTCTTTGACAAAGACGGAAGAATGTGGTATACGGGGAATTTTATATGCGAAGAGCCTGCATATGAAGGACATCACGGAATTTATCTCTGTGAACTGGACCGGGAAACCTTTCATGGTAGCCGAAGGGGGCACCTTTACTAACCACAGCGTTATGATGGCCAGATGTTCTGTCATTGACGGGGATTATGAAATCTGTCCCAGAAATCCTATTCTTTCTCACCGGCATCTTTCTCTGGAACATTCTATTTCCGTGGTGGGACATGGAGATATTGTAGAAACCCAGGAAGGCGAATGGTGGATGGTGCTTCTGGGCGTAAGACCTTACAAGGGAGCTCATTTTAACCTTGGAAGAGAAACTTTTCTGGTTCCGATGGTATGGGAAAAAGACGGATGGCTCAGAGTGGACAATGATAACGTTCTGGTAAACAGCAGGGAACGGCTTCCTAAGCTTCCTGTTTTTCTTCCAAAACCGGAATTTTTCAGTGATAATTTCGAAGCTTCTCAATTGCGTTTTTGCTGGAATACCATTCATCCCTCCGGGACTTCCCTGTACTCTCTTTCCCAAAGGCCAGGATTTCTTCGTCTGTTTCTCAAGCCAAAGGCCCTGCACCAAATCTGTACGCCTGCTTTCATTGGAAGGCGTCAGCAGCACATGTGCTTCCGGGTTCAGACAGCCATGGAGTTTTCACCGTCTCAAAACGGAGAGGAAGCAGGGCTTGCCCTGGTCCAGGATGACCGTTTTCACTATACCTTTACCTTGCTGAAAAAAGACAGACGCACAGTGCTTCAACTTCGAAAATGCTTCCTCAGCCAGATAACTGTGCTGGCAGAACAAGAAATAAAGAATCCCAATAGAATCTATCTTACTCTTTCTGCCGGCCAGGGAGGATACCATTTTTATTACGGCTTTGACGACCAGGAGATGCTTCCTGTCTATGAAAATGCAGAGCCGGAAGTTCTAAGCTCTGTAACTAATGAGGGATTTACCGGGGCTTATCTGGGGATGTACGCCACTTCCAACCAGAAACCTTGCTCCTCTTATGCTGACTTTGACTGGTTTTTATACGAATCCATGAACGAATAGACAAAAAGAAGCAGGAAAACCGTGAGATTTGTTTTCAAATCTGATTTTCCTGCTTCTTATTATCCTATAATCATATGGATAATCTGTCCGCAAATAACATACAAAATAAGTCCTAAATGTCCCCCCCCCTGTACACTAAGCTTATTTCTGTATTCACTGGGCGAACATCCCTTAATAGACTTAAAGGTTCTGTTAAAAGCGCTGATAGAAGAAAAGCCTGAGCTCATGGCAATATCCGTAACTCTCAGCTCCGTAGTATCCAAAAGTTCCTGGGCCTTTGTAATTCTTTTCTGGTTCAGATATTCATAAAAAGTCATATCCATGCATTGCTTAAAAATTCGGGTAAAATGAAATTTTGAAAAACCGCTGTGGGCCGCAGCCTCCTCCAGAGTTATATTCTCCTGACAGTGCTGGTTAATAAAAGTACAGGCTTCCATAATGGCCTGCATGTATTCCTTTTTCTTCACGGACTGGTTTTCCTTTTCTGTACCGTTTTTTGTCCGCACACCCTCCAT
>CABSEJ010000140.1 GCA_902476765.1 uncultured Blautia sp. | reverse complement strand
GCGTCTTTCATATAACGTTCTGCTTCTACCCCTTTTAAATGCATGGCAGAAGGATTTCCGTAGTCCTCCATCATGGTTTTTACCACAATATCCCGGACCTCCTCATAGCATCTGGTGGTTGCAGAATTATCCAGATATGCTTCCATTTCTATTCCTCCAATGTATACATCAAAACCGACAAAACCGTCAGTCCTGCTGTCTCTGTTCTTAAAATCCTCTTTCCGAGAGTAATAACCCTGGCATTGGCCTCCTTCACCGCTGCCTCAGCCTCCGCTTCCTCAAATCCGCCTTCCGGACCGATAAAAATGCCTACAGACTGGCCCCTCTTTATCTGGCCTATGATTTTTCTGGTACCGTCCATGTCCTTGGCCAGCTCATAGGGAAGCAGGACCACATCCAGGTTCCTGGCAAAAGCAAGGGCCTGGGAAAAGCTTAAAACCTCTCCTACCTTTGGCACATACATCCGCTTAGACTGCTTAGCCGCACTTTGGGCAATGGCCTGCCAACGGGCAATTTTCTTCTCTTCTTTTTTCTTATCCAGCTTTACAACCGCCCTTTTAGAAGCCACGGGAATAATCTGGTGTACCCCCAGCTCCACAGCCTTCTGGATAATCAGCTCCATCTTATCTCCCTTGGGAAGTCCCTGAAAAAGATACAGCTTAGAGGGCAGCTCATAGCCTGCTTCCTGGACATACATAATATGGGCAGTCACCTGCTCATCCTCCAGCTTATCAATGTAGCAGGTGTATTCCAGATTTTCCTGGGAGCTGATAAGAATTTCCTCTCCGGGCTTCATGCGCAGTACATTTTTAATATGGTTCACGTCTCCGCCTAAAATCCGGATTTCTTTTTCTCCCACCTGGTCAGGCTCTACAAAAAAACGGTACATAATCTCACCTTATTTCTTTCTGGCTGTAACAGATACCCAGTCTCCCTGACGGGTTACTTCCACCAGTTCCAGCCCGGCTTCTGTCACAGCCTGTTTCACGGTTTCCTCTTTCTCCCGGATAATCCCTGAAGTGATGTAAATTCCGCCTTTTTTCAGCTGGTTACAGATAACAGGAGTGAGGGGTACCAAAACATCTGCCAGAATATTAGCCGCCACAATATCATATTTTTCGTATCCGACCCGTTCCTGTATCTCTCTGTCATCAATAATGTTTCCCAGCAGCATCTGGAAATCTTCCGCTGCTATTCCATTTGCTTCCTTGTTTTCTTCCACAGCACTGATGGCACAGGGGTCCAAATCCGTTCCCACTGCATGTTTAGCCCCCAGCTTTAGGGCGGCAATAGAGAGAATTCCGCTGCCGGTTCCCACATCTAAAAGCACGGTATCCGGGGTTACATATTTTTTCAGCTGTCGGATGCAAAGCTGGGTGGTTTCATGCATGCCGGTTCCAAAGGCAGTACCCGGGTCAATATGGATAATCATTCTGTCCTTGTCTTCCTCCTTCACCTGCTCCCAGGAAGGAATAATGAGAATATCATCTACATAAAACTGTTTAAAATACTGCTTCCAATTATTTATCCAATCAATATCCTCTGTTTCATCCACAGTAACAGAGCCCTCTCCTATATCCAGAAAAGCCCGCAGGTCCTCTAACTGGTTTTTCACTTCCTCCAGGATTTTCTCCTGAGTAACTGTCTCTCCCTGAAGTAAGAGGCCTCCCTCTTCATCTTCCTCCACAAAAAAGCTGAGATAAGCGGTTCCGTCATCCTCCTCCATCTGGGGCAGAATGTCCACAAACATCTGCTCCTTCTCCAGGGGTGTAAGAGGCACGTTATCCTCAATCTGAGCCCCCTCCAAGCCAATATCATACAGAGTGCTGATGATAATATCCTCCGCCTCTGTTCTTGTCTTGATTCTGAATTTTTTCCACTTCATAAAAACGCTTCTCCCTTCTATGTGCTATGAAAGCCCCGGACTGCAGCCGGGCAGACATACTATACAAATAAAAAAGTAATGGTAATAGTCGCCACAGAAAACAGTGTGCTGACAATAATCCCCTCCGCAATGGGCTTGGAATCCTTCCCATACTGCTCACAGAGCATGGCGGGCATATTTCCTGCCGGCAGAGCGGCCATCAAAACCACGGTGGAACGCATAACCAAATCCGGCAGCAGCGGTTTTAAAGCTAAAGCCAGCAACACCGGAAACAGGAAAAAACGGAGGAAAACAAAAAGCAGCAGCTTTTTATTTTTCACCACCTGAGCCGCTTTTATCTGGGCCAGAGAAATACCGATTACCAGCATGGACAGCAGTGTGCAGGCATTTCCGTAATATCCTGCCAGGGTTTCCACCTCCCCGGGAAGCCGGATATTAAACCAGTAAATTGGAAAGGCTATAATACAGGCCACAAGACCCGGGCTCAGGTAATCCCTCCAGGACATTTTATTTTCTGCTCCGCCCTTTTTCAGCAGCATAATACCAAAGGTAAAAATAAACACATTAAAAAAGAAATTAAATACAATCACATATACCATGGATTCCGGCCCGATGATAGCCAGGGCCACAGGAATACCGATAAAGCCTACGTTCCCGAAAACCGTCATCAGCACATAAGCATCCTTTAAAGAAGCCGGAAGCTTTAAAAGCTTTACCAGAAAATATCCGAAAACAATGAGGAACAAATAAAAGAGAATACTGATAAGCCCTACCAGAATTACACTGTCCTTGGAAACAGAGGTCAAATCATTAAACATGCTGACAATCACAAGTCCAGGAGAGCATACATTCACTACTAAGGCCGAAAAATCCCTAGATGCATGTGGGGATATGATGTTTCTTTTATATAAAAAAAATCCCGTAAGAAGCAGGATAAATATCATCGTCATCTGCTCCAAAACAACTGCTATACTCATTTTCTTTTCTCTCTTCCTCTTTTGCTTCTGAATAAAAGTCCGTATATAGGCATACAGCTTTTATTATAGAAGATAGAAATATAAATTGCAAGAAGAAGATGACCTTATGCAGAAAAACCGTAACAGTTCAGCAAGGCTGAACTGTTACGAAAAACCTGTATAGACCCTGCATAGGATTATATAGAAAGCTTTATCAAAAACTCTATAGAAAAAGCTGTCTTCCGGACTGCTTAAAATGCAGCCTGAAAGACAGCTTTCCCGTACACTAGCCTTCAAATATATCTTTTAATTTTTCACCAAATTTTTTCTTCTTTTCCCCTCCGGAGGGACGGTTGCCGCAAGCCTCATCGAATTTCCGCAGGGCTTCCTTGGCTTCCTCATTCAGCTTTGTAGGTACCTGCACCACCAAAGTTACATAGTGGTCTCCCCGAACGCTCTTATTCCGCAGGGAGGGCACGCCTTTACCTTTTAAGCGCACCTTGGTATCGGTCTGGGTCCCCGGCTTAATGTCGTACATAACATCTCCGTCAACTGTACTGATACGCACCTCTCCTCCCAGCGCCGCCTGGGCAAAAGTAATAGGTGCCGTAGAGAATATGTTCATATCCTGTCTCTGGAAAATAGGATGGCGGGCCACCACAACCTCCACCATCAAATCTCCTCTTGGGCCTCCGTTTGTACCTGGTTCGCCCTTTTCCCGGATGCGGATGCTCTGTCCGTTGTCAATTCCGGCCGGTATGGACACCTGAATTTTCTTGCGGCTGGAAATAAATCCGGTTCCACGGCAATCCGGGCATTTATCCCGGATAATCTTTCCGGTTCCATGACAATCAGGACAGGTCTGTACATTCTGGATGGTTCCGAACATGGACTGCTGGGTATAAACTACCTGGCCAGAGCCATGACACTTGGAACAGGTTTCCGGTGAAGTTCCTGGCTTTGCACCTGAACCGTGGCAGGTATTACAGGTATCCTTCAGGATAAGCTCCAATTCTTTCTCGCAGCCAAAAACAGCTTCCTCAAAGGTAATGCGCACAGAAGCATGTACATTTGCTCCCTTCATAGGGCCGTTATTAGGCCTGCGCCGGCCTCCACCGCCGAATAAATCCCCGAAAATGTCCCCGAAAATATCTCCCATATCTGCGCCGCCGAAACCGCCGAAGCCACCCTGGAAACCGCCAAAGCCGCCGGCGCCTCCGCCACCCTGCTCAAAGGCCGCATGGCCGAACTGGTCGTACTGCTTTCTCTTCTGGGGGTCGCTTAACACTCCATAAGCTTCTGTGGCTTCTTTAAACTTCTTTTCTGCTTCTTTATCTCCGGGGTTTACATCCGGATGGTATTTCTTAGCCAGTTTGCGGTATGCGCTTTTAATCGCAGAATCATCCGCCCCCCGGTCTACGCCCAGAACCTCATAGTAATCTCTTTTCTCTGCCATTGGTCTTAAATCCCTTTCTACACACAAGCATGGGATGCCCGAAAACATCCCATGCTCTTCTCATTTTAGACTTCTCTGTAGTCACCGTCTACTACGTCGTCTCCGTATGCCTCGTTTCCGCTGTCCTGTGAACCGGTGCTTCCCTGAGGTCCGGGGCCTGCCTGCTGTCCGCCCTGTGCCTGAGCCTGCTCATACATCTTAGCGAAGAGCTTCTGTGCGCTCTGCATCAGTTTTTCTTTTCCTGCTTTGATTTCCTCTACCTGAGCGTCTGTAATCTCGTCTGTATTGGAACATTTTGCAAGCAGTTCTTTCAATGCGTTTAAGTCTGCCTCTACTGCTGTCTTATCGTTAGCATCAATCTTATCTCCGGCTTCTTCCATAGCCTTCTCTGTCTGGAATACCATGGCGTCTGCGTCATTCTTTGTATCCACTGCTTCTTTCCGTTTCTTATCCTGTGCTTCGTACTCAGCAGCTTCTTTTACCGCTTTATTGATTTCATCATCAGACATGTTAGAACCAGCAGTAATGGTGATGTGCTGTTCTTTTCCTGTTCCTAAATCCTTAGCAGATACGTTTACAATACCGTTTGCATCAATATCAAAGGTAACTTCAATCTGAGGTACACCTCTTCTTGCTGGAGGAATTCCGTCCAGACGGAACTGGCCCAGTGATTTGTTATCTCTTGCGAACTGTCTCTCGCCCTGTACTACGTTAATATCAACGGCTGTCTGGTTATCAGCGGCTGTAGAGAAAATCTGGCTCTTTCTGGTAGGAATTGTTGTATTTCTTTCAATCAGTCTTGTGGCAATACCGCCCATGGTTTCGATAGACAGTGACAATGGAGTAACATCCAGCAGAAGAATATCCCCTGCGCCAGCATCTCCTGCCAGCTTACCGCCCTGTACGGCTGCACCCAGAGCAACACATTCATCCGGATTCAGAGTCTTGCTTGGCTCTTTGCCTGTCAGTTGTTTTACTTTATCCTGTACAGCCGGAATACGGGTAGATCCGCCTACCAGAAGTACCTGGCCCAGCTCAGAGGAAGAAAGTCCGGCATCAGAAAGGGCTCTCTTTACAGGCTCTGCTGTCTTCTCTACTAACTCATGGGTCAACTCGTCAAATTTGGCTCTTGTCAAGTCCATATCAAAATGCAGCGGTCCGTTGGCATTCATGCTGATGAAAGGCAGGTTGATATTTGTGGTAGTTGCAGAAGAAAGCTCCTTTTTAGCCTTCTCTGCAGCTTCTTTGATACGCTGCATTGCCATTTTATCTGCGGAAAGGTCAACCCCTTCTTTTTTCTTAAACTCAGAAATCATGTAGTCAGCTACCATCTGGTCAAAATCATCTCCGCCCAGACGGTTGTTTCCTGCTGTAGCCAGAACCTCGATAACACCGTCTCCAATCTCAATAATGGAAACATCGAAGGTACCGCCGCCTAAGTCGTATACCATGATTTTCTGCTCTTTTTCATTATCCAGTCCGTAAGCCAAGGCTGCGGCTGTAGGCTCGTTAATGATACGCTTTACTTCCAGACCTGCAATCTTACCTGCATCCTTGGTAGCCTGACGCTGAGCGTCGTTGAAATAAGCAGGTACTGTGATAACTGCTTCTGTTACTTTCTCTCCCAGATAATTCTCTGCATCGCTTTTCAGCTTCTGAAGAATCATAGCGGAAATTTCCTGTGGAGAATATTTCTTGTCGTCAATGGTCACTCTGTAATCTGTACCCATATGTCTTTTAATAGAAGCAATGGTTTTGTCTGCATTGGTAACAGCCTGACGTTTTGCCGGCTCACCAACCAGTCTCTCACCGGATTTTGTAAAAGCAACTACAGACGGTGTTGTTCTTGCGCCTTCTGTATTTGCGATAACTGTTGGCTGTCCGCCTTCCATAACGGCAACACAGCTATTGGTAGTACCTAAGTCAATACCTATAATTTTACTCATGATAAATTCCTCCTGTTACAATTTCTATTTTCATTATTATTTGCTATTTATAAGATAAAATCCTGCGAAAATTTCTTTCCGCATGATGAACATCACCGGATATTCCCATTGCAACTATACTAATTTGCAACCTTAACCATGCTGTGACGGATAACATGTTCCTTATAGGTATATCCCTTCTGGAATTCTTCCACCACCATGTTTTCACCGGCCTCTTCATCTTCCACATGCATTACGGCATTGTGATAATCCGGATTAAATTCCTGTCCCACTGCTTCAATGGCTTTTACTCCCATCTCATCGAAGGCACCCATTAACTGTCTGTAAATTTTTGTCATTCCCTCGGCAAAAGGACTTTCTTTTTCTTCCTCCGGTACTGTGGCAAGACCTCTCTCGAAATTATCTACAATGGGAAGAATCTTTTCCACAATATCTCTTGCACCGATTTCGTACATGGAAGCTTTTTCCTTTTCTGTACGCTTTCTGAAGTTATCAAATTCTGCCATCTGACGCTTTACCATATCGGTAAGCTCTTCTATTTTTTCATCTTTTTTGTCTTTTTTCTTCTTTCCGAAAAAGCCCTTTTTCTCAGAAGTTTCTTCCTGGGACGCTTCCTTTTCTTCAGCCTCCTGGCTTTCCTCCACTGCATCCTGGCTCTGCGCCTCAGATTCCCGGCCCACAGCTTTTTCCGCTGCCTTTTCGTCATCCTCTTTCAGGATTTCTTCTGCCTGGCTTTTGGAAACCTCCTCCTCTCCCAGAGGAGTAAATTCTTTTTTTTCTTCTGCCACAGTTCTTCTACCGCCTTTCTAACTTTTTTTAAATATATTGTCCAATTGGGTTTTCAGCGTTTTTAAATTGTCCATAACATTTTCATAATCCATACGCTTAGGACCGATTATACCTATGGTCCCCTGCATTCCGCCGCCCAAGTCATAAGTAGCAGTAACTACGCTGCAGTCCTGCATGGTTTTCACAGGGCTTTCATTTCCTATATAAACCTGAATACCTGTGTTTTCCTTGCCGTCTTCATGCTCCATACTGTCCTTCACAAATTCAGCCAGAGCTTTTTTCTCCTCAAAAGCAGAAATCAATCTGGTTGCATTGGTTGTATCCGCCAATTCCGGATATTTAAAAATGTTAGTAGCACCGCTGGTGTAAATTTCCATGTCTTCTTCATCCACTGCAATAGCCTGGGCCACAGCATCTATCACACTGCTGATTACCTGGCTGTGTATCCCCGCCTGTTCTTTCATCTTGGAAATCATTCCCAGATTTATCTCCTCAATAGAAAGTCCATTAAGCTGGGTATTCAGAAGCAGATTCAGTTTCAGCAGCGTTTCCTCATCCATAGGTTCCTGCAGGTCTATAATGTGATTCTTCACAATATTTCCCTCTACCACCACTACGGCTAAAAGCTGTTCCTGGCTGACCTTGGAAAGCTGTAGAAATTTCAGCTTGTTTCTGTGATAGGTTGGACCGGTTATCATGGTAGCGTAATTGGTGTTAGAGGCCAAAACCCTTACCACCTGTTTCAGCACCTTTTCCATTTTATCCGTTTTCTCTATCATCAAATCTTTAATCTCTGCCACTTCCCGGTCCTTTTCCTTCATGAGTTCATCAACATAAAGGCGGTAACCTAAATCCGAAGGAATCCTTCCGGCGGAAGTGTATGGCTGGATAATATATCCCAGCTCCTCCAGGTCTGACATCTCGTTGCGGATGGTTGCGGAGCTAAGATTCAAATCCGTATACTTGGAAATAGTCCTGGAACCTACCGGTTCTCCGGTTTCCAAATACGTCTGGATGATGGCTTTCAGAATTTTTCTTTTTCTCTCGTCTAATTCATTATCCATTCCATCTTACGCTCCTTTCTTCTTGATTGTTAGCACTCGTTCAAGTGGAGTGCTAACATCTATGTTCTAAAGATAGCACCAGAAAAATTATTTGTCAAGAGCTTTATAGGATTTTTTCTGATTTTATGTAACGATTCCATCATGGGGTCTGGGGTACCCACAGCCAAAAACTCTACAGCAAAAGACAGATGCCCCCAGCAAGCATCTGTCTCTTATTGCCAGGCCAAGGGCCTGTTTCCCAATGTGGAGTTTTCCTGTTCCGAAAAATGGAGCATTAGGAGACAAGTCAAATACCCCGATGCAAGCATGCAGGGCATCAATCTAGCGGCGATGCAAGCATCGGGGTATTTGA
>CABSEJ010000139.1 GCA_902476765.1 uncultured Blautia sp. | reverse complement strand
AAGCAGGATTCTCCGCCTGCGGCGGGTCGCTTTAATTTATGTACTAATACAGGATGGCGGTCTGAGTGGAAAAGCCGGTACTGTGAGAAGTTAAGAGGGGTCTGCCGGAAGGAGGAAACTTTCCCATTCCAAAGGCAGCCCTTCTTGCTGTGTAAGCTGACGTACCTGCTGACACAGCCTTTACCATCCATAAAAGCCAAGGAGAAGTGTAATGAAGATTTATGTGATACGCCACGGACAGACCCTTTGGAATGCCCAGGGCAGGCTTCAGGGAGCTGCAGATATTCCTTTAAATGACAATGGAACCCGCCTGGCCAGGATTACAGGCCAGGCTTTAAAGGAGGTTCCTTTTTTCTGCTGTTTTACCAGCCCTTTAAAAAGGGCCAGAGATACGGCCAGCCTGATTCTGGAGGGGAGAGATGTGCCAATTTTTCAGGAAGAGAGAATTCGGGAAATTTCCTTCGGAGAGTGGGAGGGCCAGGACATGGCCAGCCTGCCTCAGGACATGCTGGATAACTTTTTTCATCATCCCCAGAATTTTAAAGCGCCTGCAGGAGGAGAAAGCTTTACCCATTTGCAGAACAGGACAAAAGAGTTTTTCCATGAGCTGGCGTCCAGAGAAGATTTTCAGGACAAAACCATACTGGTGTCCACCCATGGATGCGCTATGCGGGCTTTTCTACAGAATGTGTATAAGGACCCTTCTCTGGAAAATTTTTGGCATGGCAAGGTACCGCCTAACTGTGGAGTAAATATTATAGAAATAAACCAGGGAAAGGCCCTTCTTTTAAAGGAGGACATGGTTTTTTATCAGTAAGAAAGGAAAGCATCATGAAAACTTCAGATTTTTATTATGATTTGCCTCAGGAGCTTATTGCCCAGGACCCTCTGGAGGACCGTTCCGCCTCCAGACTTCTGCACCTGGACAAGAAAACCGGAGAAATCTGCCATAGGGATTTTAAACAGGTTGTCCGGTACCTGAATCAGGGAGACTGCCTGGTTATCAATGATACTAAGGTGATTCCTGCCCGGCTGTATGGCAGCAAGATTGGCACAGATGCTGCCATAGAGATTCTTCTGCTGAAAAGGCGGGAGAATAATGTGTGGGAAACCCTGGTGAAGCCGGGAAAGAAAGCAAAGCCGGGTACGAAAATCAGCTTTGGAGATGGACTTCTGGTAGGAGAGGTTTTGGACATCGTAGAGGAAGGAAACCGTCTGATTCAGTTTAGTTTTGAGGGGATTTTTGAGGAAATCCTGGATAGGCTGGGGGAAATGCCTCTGCCACCCTACATCACCCATAAGCTGCAGGATAAAAACAGGTATCAGACAGTTTATGCCAAGCATGAAGGAAGTGCAGCCGCTCCTACGGCAGGCCTTCATTTTACCAGGGAGCTGTTGAAGGAAATAGAAGAAAAAGGAATCAAGATTGCCCATGTCACCCTCCATGTAGGTTTAGGCACCTTCCGGCCGGTGAAGGTAGACGACGTGGAAAACCACCACATGCATTCCGAATTCTATGTGGTGGAGGAAGACCAGGCTAAGATTATCAATGATACAAAAGCAAATGGGGGCAGAGTAATCTCCGTGGGAACTACCAGCTGCAGGACCCTGGAATCTGCCACAGATGAGGAGGGGATTCTTCAGGCTAAAAGTGGCTGGACGGATATTTTCATTTATCCGGGATACAGGTTTAAAATGATTGACGGACTGATTACTAATTTCCATCTGCCGGAATCTACGCTGCTGATGCTGGTTTCTGCCCTGGCAGGAAAGGAGCATATCCTGGCAGCCTACCGGGAAGCGGTGAAGGAGCGCTATCGGTTCTTTAGCTTTGGAGATGCCATGTTTATCGAATAGCTTTTCCCCTCTGCTCCTTTCGGAAGGCCAGGGGCGTTAATTGGTATTTTTCTTTAAAGGCCTTAATAAAGCCGGAGCTGGTATCGTACCCGGACCGGAGAGCAACTTCCTGGATGTCTGCCTCTGTGTAGACCAGCAGGCGGGCTGCCAGAGCCATACGGCAATCTCTCAGAAACTGGTATACCGTGGTCTGAAAGCACAGTGGAAATCCGGCTTTCAGCTTCTGCTGGTTCAGAAATACCTGACGGCTGAGACTGTCAATGGTATGTTCTTTTTCCGGGTGCTCCTGTATTATCTGTCTGGCCTTTTCCAGAGCCAGAAAGTCCATAGTGGTAAAGGAAAGCTTTCGTTTACCCAGATTTACAGAAGACGGCTGGAAGGGTGAGGCAAGGTTTTTCTTTCCCAGGGCGTGGCTCAGGACACCAAGACATTGAAGCAGTATTCCTTCTATGGACAAGGGCGTAAGCTCCCGGTTTACGGCCAGCTTATAGAGCTGGTCCAGAGCAGTGACGGTCTGAGAGGGCAGGGAGTGAAAAGGGCGGTTTACCGGGAAATCCAGGAGAGAAGAAATTTCTGGCTCTAATTCCTTCAGGGAATTCAGATAGTCCATGGAGATTACCAGTTCTATGCCCTGGCCGGTCTGGCCTGTCTTCCAAAACTGCCTTCCCCTGCTTTTTTCTTCTTTCACCAGAAAGCTTACAGGGCTAGAAGAGTCTAAGGCTTTTCCCTCCATCTGGAATAGGGTTCTGCCTTTGTGAAAGCTGCCAAAGCGCAGGGTTGCCTCTGTATTTTGGAAGGGCAGGGAAAAATCTGAAGAAATCTTAAAATCTGCCGCAGTGAGGATGTAAAAAGGAAGTCTGTAATAGGTCAGAAAAAATCCCTGTTCAGAATCCTTTGGATTTCTCCATAGGGCGGCAGGCTCTGTGAAATCTGATACAAATCCCATTTTTTTGAATATTTCTTTTTGAAATTGTATATGCTCGTATAATGACATGAGAGTTCTCCTTATCTTCTTACAGAAAACCTGCATTGTGGTTTGTCTGAAAAGGTTCCTGTTATTGTCTAAAAAGGTGTAATCTTGTCAGTGTATTGCAATTGTTTCCTCATTATGATAACATACAGCACTGTAAGTTAGCTATGGCTAATTTGAGAAATTTATATAAAAACTATAAAAAGAAAAGAAAGGACAGGATATGAAAAATTATAGAAAGAAACTGGCAATATTTTTAGCAGCTGGGGCTGTGGCAGGATTGTTGGCCGGATGCGGCGGTCAGGAAACAGAGACAAAGAACCAAAATGGGGATAACCAGATGGTGAAAGAGATGAAGGCCTCCCAGAGAATGAGGGTGGTACAGACGGACAAGGGGGAAGTGGAGATACCGGAAAATCCGGAAGTCATCTTTTCAGACTATTATCTGGGAGAATTTTTAGCAGTGGGGGTGAAGCCTGCCATTGCATCTCCTTACGCTTTGTCTAATCCTTTTCTGGCAGACAGCATAGAAGGGATTCAGGAAATGAATGTAAACAGTGCGGAAACCTCCTTGGAGATGATTGCCCAGGAGCAGCCGGATTTAATTGTGACCATTACAGAGGCAGATTATGAGAAGTATGGGGAAATTGCGCCTACCGTATACATTCAGGATGGAAAACGTTCCGATGAAGAGTTATTCCGGTATATTGCCGACTTAGTGGGAAAGGAAGAAGAAGCAGAAAAATATATCCAGGATTTTAATAAAAAGGTTATGGATTCTAAGGAAGAAATTCAGAATATTGTGGGAGACAGAACAGTATCCATTGTGGAAGTCTGGCCCCAGCAGATATATTCTATGGGAAGCCATTTTGCCAGAGGCGGAAGTATCCTTTATGACATGTGGGAACTGAAAGCGCCTCAGAAGGTACAGGAAAGTATGGTAGAAGGAGACGGGACTTATGAGGTGATTTCTCTGGAAGCTCTGCCGGAATATACAGGAGACTTTATATTCTACAGTACCCTGGCGGATACGGACAGCGCCTTTGTAGAAGATTCTCAGATTTGGCAGAACCTGGAAGCGGTGAAGGCAGGAAGGATTATGCCTTATGAGCAGGTGGCCTTTATGCATAGGGACCCTATTACTTTAAGCGGGCAGTTGGATATGTTTCTTGGATTTTTCAGAGGTTTCAGCGGGGAGGAAGCATGAGAACAGACAGAAAAAAATGGATTTTCCTGTTTGGCGTAGGTGCTGCAGTCATATTGGCTGCAGCCCTTTCCCTATTTTACGGCGGTACCAGGATACCGGCTGGGCAGGTTTTGCAGGCGCTGGAAAATCCGGAGCTGACAAATCACCAGCATTTGGTGGTGCTGGAGCTTCGGATACCCAGAACCATAGGCTGTATACTGGTAGGAGCTGCTTTTGGCACGGCAGGAGCTATTATGCAGGGGGTGACGGGAAATCCTCTGGCAGACAGCGGCCTTCTGGGAATCAACGCCGGGGCAGTTTTTGCTCTGGCTCTTTGTCTGGCCTTTTGGCCGGGACTGAATTTTTCAGGAGTAGTGCTTTTTTCCTTTTTGGGAGCAGCCGGAGCCATGGCTGTAGTCTATGGTATGATGTTTCTGAAAAAAAGAAGGCTGAATCCGGTACATTTGGTACTGGCAGGAAGCGGGGTGAGCATTTTTCTTTCTTCTCTCAGCCAGGCTATTGCTATTTTCTATAATATAGGATATGATTTGACCTTTTGGACGGCAGGAGGAGCAGCGGGAATCAGGGGAAAGCAATTGGTTTTTGCAGCGCCGGTTCTTGTACTGGGTCTGGCCCTGGGGCTGGTGCTTTCGGGAAAAATTTCTGTACTGAGCCTGGGAGAGGAGGCAGCCAGAGGACTGGGGATTTCTGTAGAAAAAACCAGGGCATTCAGCCTGCTGGCAGTGCTTCTTCTGGCAGGGGGAGCCGTGGCCCTGGCAGGTCCTATTGCCTTTGTGGGACTTCTTGTTCCCCATATTGCCAGACATTTTCTGGGAGGAGATTACCGTTTCGTGATACCTGGCTCGCTGATTCTGGGAGCATTCTTTATGGTAATTGCCGATGTTTTGTCAAGAGTAATCCATGCACCCGGAGAGACTCCTGTAGGTCTGGTGTTTGCGGCGGTGGGTGTTCCTTTCTTTTTGTGGATAGTGAGAAAGGAGGAGAGAGCCATTGATTAAAAGAGGTAAAACAAGACTTTCTGCCTGGCTATGTATTCTTATTCTCTTTTTGTTGCTGCTGGTGCTTCTGTGGATGAACATAAATGCCGGTTATCGGAAAATAGAACCGGGACAGATAGGGGAGCTGCTGCTGGGACAAGGAGAACCAGGGCTTCGTTATACACTGTTTCATCTAAGGCTGCCCAGAGTTTTTACCAGCATGTTAGTAGGCATGGGACTGGCCGGTTCAGGGGCTATTCTTCAAGGTGTTTCCCGAAATCCTATGGCAGAGCCGGGAATTTTAGGTATTAACGCCGGAGGCGGTCTATTTCTTGCTTTGTTTCTGGTGTTTTTTTCAGGAAGAGCAGAAGGCTATTCCTATTTGCTGCCTGTTTTGGCCTTTGGAGGTTCTATAACAATAGCTGTTTTGGATTTCCGGCTGGCCCGCACCAGAAGAGGCCTTTCACCCAGAAGACTTCTCCTTGTGGGAGTGGCTGTGTCCATGGGTGTTTCCAGTCTTTCCTCCATTCTCATGCTGGGAATGCCAGACAGTGAATATGCTTTTGTACAAAGTTGGATTTCCGGCAGTATTTGGGGCGCTGACTGGGAAAATCTGAAGATTTTGGCGCCGGTTATGTTCCTGTTGCTTGTGCTCTCTATGAGCAAAAGCAGAACACTGAATGTGCTGGCATTGGGGGAGCAGACTGCCACGGGGCTGGGCGTTGGGGTTTCCCGTCAGAATCTGCTGCTTTTAGGGACAGCGGTGACTATGTCCAGTTTGTGCTGCGCCGTAGGCGGAGGCCTGAGCTTTGTAGGCCTGGTCTGCCCTCATTTATCCAGAAAGCTGGTGGGGCCGGATTTCAGAGTCCTGCTGCCGGCTTCTCTGCTGACAGGAGGCTGCCTTATGGCGGTTTCAGATATGATTTCCAGGAGTCTTTTGCCGCCTCATGAAATTCCTATAGGAATTGTAGCGGCAGTTATGGGAGCCCCTTATTTTATTTATCTTTTAATGAAGGAATAGGAGAGTTGAGATGGATACTATACTAAAGGGAGAAAATTTATCGGTGTCTTATGACAAGACCCTTGTGATTCCTCCTATGTCTGTGGAAATTCCCAGGGGAGAGATTACTTCGGTCATAGGGCCTAACGGCTGTGGAAAATCCACTCTTCTGAAGGCACTTGCACGAATCCTGCCCTGTAAAGGAGGAGTCTATCTGGATGGACAGGCTATCGCCCGCATGCCAGCCAGAGAAGTGGCAAGGAAAATGTCCATTTTGCCTCAAAGTCCCCAGGCGCCTCAGGGCCTTATCGTGGAAGAACTGGTGGCATACGGCCGTTATCCTCATCAGAAAGGACTGGGACGATTGACGGAAAAGGACCGAGAGAAGATACATTGGGCCTTAGAAATTACTCATATGGAGAAGCTGGCAAAAAGAGATTTAGAGGCCCTTTCAGGAGGACAGCGGCAGAGAGCCTGGATTGCCATGGCCCTGGCCCAGGATACTCCTCTGATTCTTTTGGACGAACCCACTACTTATCTGGATATGGCCCATCAGTTGGAAGTGCTGGAGCTATTGAAAAAACTCAATGAAGAACAGGGAAAAACCATTGCTCTGGTTATCCATGATTTAAATCTGTCTGCCAGATTTTCTCATAAGATGATTGCCATGAAGGAAGGTAAAATTTTCTGCCAGGGAACAGCGGAACAGGTCATGAGCCCTGAGGTACTGCGGCAAGTTTTTTCCCTGGAAGCCTGCATTGAGAAAGACCCCTGGAGCGGCAGGCCTGTCTGCGTTTCCTATAGAAAGGCGAAAGAGGCTATGGAGCAAAAATAAGAAAATAAAATTTTCCGAGAAGAAAACATTCCAAGAATAAAACAAACACCTGAATAATAATATTAAGAGAAAGCCCCGAACTGGGTCTATGCAGACAGCAAGCTTGCTTGCTGAGCTGTATAGACATAGTGATAAAGTATAAAACCATCTGACTTTCGTGTGGAAAAAGAAAAATTTACAGAAAATATTGTATTCATCCGGGAAAAAGCAGTATAATGGAACAAGACAGAAGAGACTTGTTTTATAGCAAAGGAGGTTTGACATGGATAATCAACTGGCTTTATTGACACTGTTTGGATCGATTGCAGCGCTGCTGTTTGCCTGGAGCAGAGCATCTAAGGTACTGAAATTTTCCCAGGGAAATCAGAGGATGAAAAAAATTTCAGCGTCTATCCATCACGGGGCTATGGCCTATCTCAGGAGACAGTACAGGATTCTGCTGGTATTTTTCGCAGGAATGTTCGTTATTCTGTCTCTTATGGCGGCTTTAGGTTTTCTGACCTGGTTTGTACCCTTTGCCTTTGTGACAGGAGGATTTTTCTCCGGACTGTCCGGGTTTGTAGGGATGCAGATTGCAACCAGGGCCAATGCCAGAACAGCGGCTGCCTGTCAAGAGGGACTGAATAAGGGATTGAACGTGGCCTTTTCCGCCGGTTCTGTTATGGGCTTTACTGTGGTGGGACTGGGACTTTTGGATATTTCTATCTGGTATTTGCTGCTGCGTCTGGTTTTTAAGCTTCCGGTGGAAACCATTACCAGCACCATGCTGACTTTCGGTATGGGTGCCTCCAGTATGGCGCTTTTTGCCCGTGTGGGAGGAGGTATTTATACCAAAGCCGCTGATGTGGGAGCGGATTTAGTAGGAAAGGTAGAAGCAGGAATTCCGGAGGACGACCCCAGGAATCCGGCGGTAATTGCCGATAATGTAGGCGATAATGTAGGCGACGTGGCAGGTATGGGGGCAGATTTATACGAATCCTATGTGGGTTCCATATTATCTGCCTGCGCCCTTGGTGTCATTGCTTTTAATAAAATTGAGGCCGTGGACCGGGTCAATGCAGTGGTGGTACCTATGCTGTTGGCGGCGGTAGGTGTTATCGCTTCTATTATCGGAAGCCTTTTGGTAAAGACCGGAGAAAGCACCAAGCAGAGCGTGCTTTTAGGGGCATTGCGCAGAGGAACCAATGCCAGCGCTATTATCATTGCCGTGGCGGCTTTCCCGCTGGTGTGGCTGCCTTTGGGAAGAGAATATATGGGCTTTTATCTGGCTGTGCTTTCCGGGCTTCTGGCCGGTGTACTCATTGGCTTTTTCACAGAATATTTTACTTCCGATACATACCGCCCTACCCAGAACCTGGCGGAAAAATCCCGTACTGGCTCCGCAACCATTATTATCGGAGGCCTGAGCCTTGGCATGCTTTCCACAGCTCTTCCTATTCTTATTGTAGTAATCTGCGTTATGGCTGCTTATGCCTGTTCCGGAGGTTTTGCAGAGGCAACCAGAGGCTTGTACGGTATTGCACTGGCTGCGGTAGGCATGCTTTCCACCTTGGGAATCACTTTGGCCACAGATGCTTACGGTCCTATTGCGGATAATGCAGGAGGCATAGCGGAGATGGCGGGGCTGGAGCCGGAAGTCCGTAAGCGGACGGATGCTTTGGATTCCCTGGGAAATACTACGGCAG
>CABSEJ010000138.1 GCA_902476765.1 uncultured Blautia sp. | reverse complement strand
CTCTGTCTTAATCAGGGCACAGGCCTCATCCACCAGGTCAATGGCCTTATCAGGCAGGAAACGATCCGTAATATATCTGTCTGACAAAGTGGCGGCAGCCACCAGGGCACTGTCTGTAATCTTAACTCCGTGGAATACCTCATAACGCTCTTTCAATCCACGCAGGATAGAAATAGTGTCCTCCACTGTAGGTTCATCTACCAGCACAGGCTGGAACCTTCTCTCTAAAGCCGCATCCTTCTCAATATATTTTCTGTATTCATCCAGGGTTGTGGCGCCGATACAGTGCAGCTCTCCTCTGGCCAGCATAGGCTTCAGCATATTGCCTGCATCCATAGCCCCGTCGGTTTTTCCCGCTCCCACAATCAGGTGCAGCTCGTCAATAAACAGAATAATCTGCCCCTCGCTTTTGCGGACTTCCTCCAGAACGGCTTTCAGCCTTTCCTCAAACTCACCTCTGTATTTGGCTCCTGCCACCAAGGCGCCCATGTCCAGGGCAAAAATCTTCTTATCCTTTAATCCCTCCGGTACATCTCCCTGAACAATCCGCTGAGCCAGACCCTCTACAGCCGCCGTCTTACCTACACCAGGCTCTCCGATAAGTACAGGGTTGTTTTTGGTTTTTCTGGAAAGAATCCGAATCACATTTCTGATTTCCCCGTCTCTTCCGATAACCGGGTCCAATTTTTGCTCCCTGGCTTTTTCCACCAAATCCTGACCATACTTATTTAAAGTATCATAAGTCACCTCCGGATTATCGGTGGTCACTCTCTGGTTTCCCCTTACTGTGCTTAAAGCCTGGAGAAATCTTTCCTTGGTAATCCCATACTCCTGCCATATTTTTTTCATAGAAGGACTGGGATTATCCAACATAGAAAGAAAAAGATGTTCCACGGAAACATACTCATCTCCCATGGCCTTGGCCTCATCCTCTGCGTTTACCAGGGCCTTATTCAAATACTGGCCGATATAGGGCTGTCCTCCGGACACCTTGACTCTGGCGTTAATGGCCTGCTCCACTTTGTTCAGAAAATGCTCCTTCTGAATTTCCATCTTCTCTATAAGCTTTAAAATCAAACTGTCTTCCTGGACCAGCAGATTGTGAAGCAAATGCTCCTGCTCCACCTCCTGGTTTCCATAGGCATAGGCAGTCTTCTCTAAGTCCTGAACAGCCTGAAGCGATTTCTGTGTGAATTTACTGATATTCATAAAAATCCCTCCGTTTATATGTGATAAGAAAGAATTGCCGCATGGAACTCCTGTCAGAAAAAATACCCTGATGCAGGCATCAGGCCCACCAATCCGGCAGCGATACAAGCATCAGGGTATGATAAAATTTCTCAATTTTCCATTAGTGCGACAGTCCTGTTTACTTGTTCTAGTAGAACTATAACACATATTATTAGCCAGGTCAAGCCTCGAGTGCTAAATTTTTAATTTTATTCCGCTCACTCTTCTTATTTTTCTCCTCAGCAACTCTCTTATGCAGCCTTTCTGACATAAATACCATGAGTATCAGTATTACCAACAGGAAATAGGGAAACAATTTCATACTGATATGTTCTCCCAGCAATCCGAATAAAGGAGGCATCAGGCAGCTTCCCACATAAGCAGCCGCCATCTGTACGCCGATAATAGCCTGGCTTAAATGAGCGCCGAAATTTTCCGGGGTTTCATGAATAATAGAGGGATATACAGGAGCACAGCCACAGCCAATCAGCACCAAACCGGCCAGCAGTGTCCAATCTCCCAGAGGAAGAAGCACAAAAACAATGCCCACCGCCGCTACTGCCTGTCCCAGACGTATCATATTTCTATCGTTAATTTTCATGGTAATAAAGCCGCAGATAAATCTGCCTGCAGTAATTCCCAGATAAAAAAGGCTGGCCCACTGTGCCGCCTGTTCACTGCTGATTCCTCTGCCATAGGTACAGTAGCTGGCCGCCCACATTCCTGCGGTGGTTTCCATAGCACAGTAACAGAAAAAGCAAATCAGGACTTCTTTTACTCCAGGATGCTTTATCAAGGTGAGAAGGGTATAGTTTTCCGCCACTGCCCCTTTTGCAATGTCCTCCTGCCGTTTTGCATCCTTTTTCTTCCACATGGGTAAAGAAAAAAACAAAATTGCTGTCAGAACTACCTGGATAATGCCAACTGCCTGATAGCCTCCGTTCCACTGAAAGCCTCCGCTGATGGCCCATCCCATTATCACAGGGCCTGCACTGGCTCCCACGCCCCACATACAGTGAAGCCAGCTCATATGTCTGGCCGGATAATGAAGAGCCACAAAATTATTCAAAGCCGCATCCACGCTTCCTGCGCCTAATCCGTAGGGGATAGCCCAGAGGCACAGTACCCAGAAGGAGGGGCTGAAAGAAAAGCCCAAAAGAGCTGCGGCAGTCATACAGACACTGATAGCAGTTACTTTTCCGGTGCCCAGTTTTTTGGTCAGAAAATCGCTGGCAAGGCTGGACACAATAGTACCTGCCGCAATAATCATAGAAACTATTCCCGCCCAGGAGATAGACGCCCCCAGTGTTTCATGCATGGTAGGCCAGGCTGACCCCAGCAAAGCGTCCGGCAGTCCCAGACTGATAAATGCCAAATAAATAATGAAAAGCAGTAATGAAGTCATACTATTTCCTCCTATAAAAATATTACTTTTGTTCTGGCAAATATGATATAATAATATTCTATAAATATAGCTGTTTCTATCACAATAGTATTTGTTTATTAACACAATCGTACATATACTACAATTATTCAGGAGGTACGGATTATGAAAAAGGCTCTGTGCGCCCCCGAGGCTTCCCCGGAAATCGTCCGCTATAATTCTCCGGGAATCCCTCTCTATATACAAAGAGACCAGTTGGCCCTTTACCCGGATATGCAGGCTCTGTGCCATTGGCATGAAGACCTGGAATTTCTCTGTATTCTGGATGGATTTATGAACTACAGTGTTAACGGAAAAAAAGTTCCACTTTCTAAGGGAAGCTGTCTTCTTGTAAATTCCAGACAAATCCACTACGGTTTCTCCGAAAACCGTCAGGACTGTGATTTTGTCTGTATCGTATTCCATCCTCAACTTTTTACAGGGAATCCTATTCTTTATCAAAAATATATTCTTCCCGTATTGGAAAATCCGGGGCTGGAATATTTCCTTTTCCCTGGAGAAAAGGAAGAAACTGCTTCCATACGGAATATGCTGTGCCGGATTTTTGCCTTAAAAGAAGAGGGGCAGACAGGATATGAATTGGAAGTTATTGGACTTATTGACACCCTTTGGAGCAGACTGATTTCCGGTCCGATACGGCTTTCGAGCCCTTCCGGAAAAGCTCCTTCCAATGACCTTTCTATCCAAAAGGACATGGTGTCTTTTATCCACCGGCATTATGCGGAAAAACTGAACCTGGCTTCCATCGCTGCCTCCGGCAATGTGTGCAGAAGCAAATGCTGCGCCATGTTTAAACGTTACATGCGCCAGTCTCCTATTGACTTCCTGAACTGCTACCGTCTGGAAGTAAGCCGGGGCCTTCTGGAAAATACCTCCATGAACATTACTGAGATAGCCACCTCCTGCGGTTTCAACCATCTCAGCTATTACTCCCGGCTCTTCCTGAGAAATTATGGATGCACTCCCGGAGACTATCGAAAAAATCAGAATTAGATATCCACCATAAAACCCCCGCCGAGATACCATGTATCCCTGCGGGGGTTCCTATATGTCTTATATTACTGAACAATTCTTCTGATAGCTATGTAAGACCTGTACAGAGCGTTTGCCGTATATTTGATTCCGCCCTGAGGATACGGAGCGCTGTTGGAAGCGTGTACAATTCCTCCGTCGCCTGTCAGAATAGCCACATGGCCAGGATATACAATAATGTCTCCGGCTCTGTGCTCAGACCAGCTTACACCTACACCAGAGCTTGCCTGCGCATCGCTGGTACGAGGAAGGCTGTATCCGAAGTGTGCAAATACCTGCTGTGTAAATCCGGAACAGTCAATACCATTTGTCAGGCTGTTTCCGCCATATACATATGGATTTCCGATAAACTGCTTTGCATAAGCTACAACTGCAGAGCCTGTAGCACTGTTGTAAGAAGCGCCGCTGCTGGAGCTTCCTGAGCTTGAGCTGGAACCTGAGCTGCTGGAGCTGCTGCTGCTTGAGCTGGAACTTCCTGAGCTGCTGCCGGAACCTGAGTTACTGGAACTACTGCTTCCTGTGCTGGCAGATGAACCTGAATTTGAGCTGGAACCTGAAGAAGAACTGCTCTGTGCAGCCTGCTGCTTTCTTGCAGCTTCTGCTGCTGCCGCAGCCGCTTTGGCCGCAGCTTCTTCCTGTGCTTTAATCTGCTGCAGCTCCTGATTCTGCTGTGCAATCAGATTCTTATATTCTTGTGCCTGAGCTTTTGCTGTGGCAATCTGTGATTCATAATCAGACTGAGTAGCTTTCAGATTGTTAATCTTACTTTCCAGGCTCTGCTGCATAGCTTCCTGCTCAGCCTTGCTGTCTTCCAGCTCAGCTTTTTCCTGCTCCAGCTTATTCTCCAGTTCCTGTACTTCCTGCACTATGGCTTTCATCTTCTCTAAAGCTTCTCTGTCATAATCGTACATCTTCTCGTTATTCTCTGCCTTAGAAAGCATGTCCGCAATACTGTTGGATTCCAAAAGAATCTGAGCCCAGGCGTTGCTTCCACCGTTCTCGTAGAGATACTGAATTCTTTTCTTCATACTCTCATACTGCTCGTCTCTGTCTGCCTCAGCTTCTTTCAAGTCTTCCTGAGTTTCTGCAATATCTGCTTCCTTCTCTGTAATGTCTTCCTTCAGCATATCAATGGATGTGATTACATTTACTAAATCCTGCTGTGTTGTACTAATCTCTCCCATGATTGCGTTCTTTTTATCTTCCAGAGAATTCACCTTACTCTGAGCCGCTGAAAGCTTACTCTCGGTTGCTGATTTCTCTGCCTGTATTTCATCCTTTCTGTCGGCTGCAACAGGTACCACCTGCGTAACTGCCATAGCAAAAATCAATGAAAGACATAACAATCTCTTTTTCATAATTCCTTATTACCTCTCTGTTATGTATTATTTACACTTGTTAAAACTTTGTAATAATTTCGAAACATTTTTTCATTTCCTGTATATACTACCATAATTTATATGGTTTTTCAACCCCTGACCATCTATTTTTTAAATTTCTGTTACAAAGTTCCAAACAAAGTAGTCATACCATACCCCTCATCAAGATGTTGGGGTATGCATGTCTGCTTGGCTCGTTGCTTGGGGGAATAAAAAACCGCAGATATTTGAAGGGCAATGCCTTTTTATCTGCGGTTTCCTGTCTTATTTAACTTTTCATTCTGCTTGTTTACTCTGCAATTCTCCGGATTGTAATATAAGAAGTATACAATGCATTTGACGTATACTTAATACCTCCCTTTGGATAAGGATTGCTGTTAGAAGCATGTACAATTCCGCCGTCGCCTGTAAGAATAGCTACATGGCCGGGATATACAATCAAATCTCCTGCCTTACTATCGGCCCAGGAAACCTCAGTTCCCACATAAGCCTGGTCATAGCTGGTTCTTGGAAGGCTGTATCCAAAGTGTCCGTAAATCTGCTGTGTAAATCCGGAACAATCAATACCATTTGTCAGACTGTTTCCACCGTATACATAGGGATTTCCGATAAACTGTTCTGCATAGCTTACAATAGCTTCGCCTTTTGAACTGTTATAGGAAACATCTGAACTGGAAGATGAGCTGCTGTCTGTTTCCTCGCTTACGGAATCATCAGTGTTGTCCGGCTCTTCGTATACCGTATCATTGCTGTTGTCTGGTTCTTCGCTTACAGAATCATTGCTGCTGTCCGGTTCCTCTGCTACAGAATCATTACTGCTATCCGGTGCCTCGCTTACGGAATCATTACTGTTATCCGCTTCTTCATTTACTGAGCTGCTGTTATTTTCTGTTTTATTACTGTTTTCTGTCTTATCGCTTGTGGAACCATTGCTGCTCTCTGTTTTGTCACTGCTTTCTGTCTTATCGCTTGTGGAACCATTACTGCTCTCTGTCTTATTGCTGTCAGAACCAGAATTGCTTTCTGTCTTGTTGCTGTCAGACTCTGTACTGTTCTGCTTCTTATCCGAATTCTGGGATGTTCCTTTCTCTGCAGAAGTGTTTCCGCTGTTCTGGGACTGAAGCTGTTTCAGCTCCTGGTTCTGCTGCTCAATCAGATTTTTATATTCTTTAGCCTTTGCCTGTGCAGCGGCTATCTGAGTGTCATAGTTGGAAGCTGTTGCTTTCAGGCTGCTTACCTGAGACTGCAGGGACTGCTCTACGCTTTCCTGTTCCTGCTTGCTGCTCTCCAGCTCTGCTTTCTCTGTCTCCAGCTTTTCCTCTAATTCCTGTACCTGCTGTACGGCTTCTTTCATCTTTGTAAGAGCTTCTCTGTCATAGTCGTACATCTTCTCGTTGTTTTCTACCTTAGAAAGCATGTCTGCAATACTATTGGATTCCAGCAGTACCTGGGCCCAGGCATTGCTTCCTCCGTTTTCATAGAGGTACTGGATTCTCTTCTTCATGTCCTCGTATTGTTTGTCCCGCTCAGCCTCGGCTTCCTTCAGCTCCTGCTGTGTTGTCTCGATGTCTGCTGTCTTGGCTGCAATACTCTCGTTCAGCATCTCTACCTGGGTCATAACTCCTACAAGCTGCTGCTCTGCAGAGCTGATTTGGCCCATCAAAGCGCTTTTCTGCTGCTGAAGCTGGTTTACCTTATTCTGTGTTGCTGAAAGCTTACTCTGGGTTACTGATTTCTGAGTCTGCACTTCATCCTTTCTGGCGGCTGCAACAGGAACAATCTGAGTAGTTGCCATAGCGAATATGAGTGACAGGCATAACAATCTTTTCTTCATAGTCCTACATACCTCTCCTTAATCTCTGTGTTAAACTTTACCGCAGGAGAAAATCCCTTCTCTGCTTATGGTACAGCACAGGCTGTAACAAATAACTGCGGAATCATTTAATATGTATCATATGTTTTGTAATGTTTTTGTAACATTTTTATAGCTTTTTTTATAATATCACACTTTGTTAAAGAATGCAAGATACAATTGACTGCTTCCATTGTAAGAGATTAAAGATTAAAGAGTTAAAGAGTCGGAAGAAACTAAATATCCTTTTCTTTTCTTGCCTTTGCCGCCTGGGCGTGTCCGGTAAGCCCTTCTCCATGTGCCATTCGCTCTACCAGAGGAGCCAGCTCCTTCATGGCCTGAGGGCTCATACTCTGGTGGGTACATGTTTTCAAAAAGGTTCCCACCCACACACCGCCGGTATATCTGGCAGCTTTCAAAGTTGGAAGAGTGTGGTTGGTTCCCGAAGCATAATCTCCAAACACTTCCGCTGTATTCTCTCCTATAAATAAGGAGCCGTAATTGTACAGTTTCTCTGTCAGAAGCTCCGGCTCTTTCACATTCAGTTCCAGATGTTCCGGTGCATAGGCATTGGCCAGTTCTACCGCTTCTTCCAGGTTTTCTGCCAGAAGCACCTCTCCATAAGTATTCCAGGATTTTTCTGCAATCTCCCTGGTGTCCAAAAGGGTCAGCTCTTTTTCCACAGCTTCTATTACCGCATATCCAAAGGCCTCATCCGTAGTTACCAGAATACCCTTGGCATTGACATCGTGCTCTGACTGGGCTAAAAGGTCTGCAGCCACAATTTCCGGAGTTCCGCTGCCATCTGCAATTACCAGCACCTCACTGGGGCCCGCTACAAAATCAATCCCCACCTGGCCGTAGCACTGCCGTTTTGCCTCTGTCACATACCGGTTGCCCGGTCCTACAATCATGTCCACTGCCGGAATTTCCTCTGTCCCGTAGGAAAAAGCCGCTATAGCCTGGGCGCCTCCCACTGCGTATATCTCATCTGCTCCGCCTATATCCATAGCCACCAGAGTTTTTGGATTGATTCTGCTGGTTCCACGCATTACAGGGGAGCAGGCTGTTACCTTTTCCACACCGGCCGTTTTAGCCGGAATAGTCAGCATAAGGGCTGTGGAATACAGAGGATAATTTCCTCCCGGCACATAGCAGCAGCAGGATTTGACCGGAATAATCCTGTGTCCCAGAAAAATCCCCGGAGCCGGGCTGAAGTTTTCCAAAGGCTTTACGGTTTCCTTTTGTGCCTTGGCAAAAGCCCGGATATTGTCTGCTGCACGTTTTAAATCCTGGATTTCCTGTTCTGTAAGCTGCTTATAAGCTTCCTGGATTTCCTCTCTGGTAACCCGGAATTTCTCCCTGGTACTTTTATCAAATCTTTTGCTGTAGTCTCTCAGTGCTTCATCCTTGTCCCTTTTTACAGTTTCTATCATATCCTCAACGGTCTTTGTCAAATTCTTTCTGTCTTCTTCTGTGCGGATTTCCGCCTGCTTTAAAGCTTTCATTCTAAACACCTCATTTTCCATTTCTGTTCTTTATTCCTGCCAGCAACGAGCCAAGCGGACATGCTTGCATGTCCATTTGGCGGTGCTGTGTGCCGG
>CABSEJ010000137.1 GCA_902476765.1 uncultured Blautia sp. | reverse complement strand
CAGATAGTGGATACGTCACATTTGATATACTGCATGGTATCATAGATAGCCATACCTGCTGACACAGAACCTCCCGGGCTGTTGATATAAAGATGAATATCCTTGCCTGGGTCCTCAGATTCCAAAAACAGCAGCTGGGCCACAATCAAGTTTGCAGATACGTCGCTCACTTCCTCGCCCAGAAAAATGATTCTGTCTTTTAACAGTCTGGAATAAATGTCATAGCTTCTCTCTCCACGGCTGGTCTGTTCAATGACATATGGTACTAAACTCATGAAACTCCTCCTCCATTATCAGGATATTATTGATGAAAGCCCCGGACTGCGGCTGTGCTGATGGCAAGCTTCCTTGCCTGGCTGCACAGACATAGGCCGGGTCAGACGGTATGAGCACGGGGGACGCCAATAGGCGGACCGTTAAGTGCGATTACCGTCGGCAGATTCCGTAAGTGCAAAGCACGGAGGAATCTGCCTTTCATGGATAGCAATGCCTGCGTCAGCAGGCATCTCCTTTTACTGTGAAAGCCCCGGACTGCGGCTGTGCTGACGGCAAGCTTCCTTGCCCGGCTGCACAGACATACCGCTTACTCAGCTTTTTTCTCTACAACCTGAGCTGCTTCTGCTACCAGAGTAACGGCTTCCTGAACCGCCATATCAGCCTTAATCTGCTCTTTCTCGTAATCGCCCATCAGCTCTTTTAATTTATCTAATTCCATTTTGTACATTTCAGCCATCTTCTTTAATTCTTCCTCCAGCTGCTCCTCAGAAATCTGGATATTTTCTGCCTCTGCAACCTTCTCTAATACCAGACGGCTCTGGATTCTCTTCAGTGCCTGAGGTCTCATCTGCTCCTGTACTTTAGCGCTGTCAAGACCTGTGAACTGATAATACTGGTCAATGGAAAGACCCTGAGCCTGCATTCTTCTGACGAAGTCCTGCATAAGCTGGTCAATCTGGTTCTGAATCATTGGCTCAGGAATATCCATCTGTGCATTTGCAATCACAGCGTCCACTGCCTTGTCTTCTCTCTCTCTCTTAGCTACATCTTCTTTGCGTTCTTTCAAGTTTTTCTCGATGTCAGCCTTGTACTCAGCCAGAGTGTCAAACTCAGATACATCTTTTGCAAACTCGTCATCCAGCTCCGGAAGCTCTTTTACTTTGATAGCCTTTACCGTGCATTTGAATACAGCAGGTTTTCCGGCTAAATCATTGGCATGGTAGTTCTCCGGGAAGGTTACGTTTACTTCCTTCTCAACACCGATTTCAGCACCTACTAACTGGTCTTCAAAACCTGGAATAAAGGAATTAGAACCAATGGTCAGAGGGTAGTCTGTTCCTTTTCCGCCTTCAAAAGCAACTCCGTCCACAAAGCCTTCGAAATCCAGGGTAACCATATCACCCTGAGCAACTGCTCTGTCGTCTACATCAATTGTTCTGGAATTGTTTTCCTGCTCTTTCTTCAGTTCAGCGGCAACTTCCTCTTCTGTTACTTCTACAGGAGAAACCTCCACTTCTACGCCCTTGTACTGTCCTAATGTAACTTCCGGCTTAACAGCAACTTCTGCAGTAAAGATAAAGGCTTTGCCTTTCTCAATCTGTACTACATCGATTTCCGGCTGGGAAACAATGTCCAGCTTGCTCTCTTCTGCTGCCTTTGGATATTCAGACTGAATCAGAGCGTTTGCTGCATCTTCAAAGAAGATTCCTGTACCGTACATTTTTTCAATCATGACTCTGGGTGCTTTTCCCTTACGAAATCCGGGAATAGTGATTTTGTTTTTGTTTTTCATATATGCAGCCTGAACTGCCTTTTCAAAATCTTCTGCACTGACTTCAACGGTCAGCTTTGCCATATTTTTCTCTAAGTTTTCTACCTGTACACTCATTGTAAATAATTCCTCCTTGTATTCTATACATTACTTATGAAAGCCCTGGACTGCGGCTATGCAGATGGCAAGCTTGCTTGCACAGATGCATAGACATAGGACGGGCCAGACAGTATGAGCACGGGGGACGCCTCTGGGCGGACCGTTAAGTGCGATTACTGTCGGCAGATTCCGTAAGTGCGAAGCACGGAGGAATCTGGCTTTCATCCATGGCAGTGCCTGCTTCAGCAGGCATCTCCTTTTACTGTGAAAGCCCCAGACTGCGGCTATGCAGATGGCAAGCTTGCTTGCACGGATGCATAGACATAGAATTTATGCAGACAGCGGCTTACTGTATACACGCATTTTCTCAGACTTACAGTCATTAACACAGTATAGCACAAGGCCCTGGAAAACGCCAGTATTTTTTTGTTGTTATTGTTTGTAAATTACGGATTTTTTGATTTCTTCCGCCTTTTCCTCTCCCAGAAGCAGAGAAATCAGTTCAAGACTAAAAGGAATAGCCGTTCCCAGGCCTCTGCTGGTGGTTACGTTTCCGTCATGGGCCACTTCCCCATATTCTACGGAAGCACCTGTAAGCTTTTCTTCAAAGCCCGGATAGCATACAGCCTTTCGTCCCTCCAGGATGCCCAATTTTCCCAGTACACTGGGAGCTGCACAGATAGCTGCCACCTGCTTTCCTTTTTTATAAAACTCCTGCAAAAGAGTGCAGAGTCCTTCATGTTCTCCCAAATGGAGAGTTCCCGGCATTCCTCCCGGCAGTACCAGCATGTCCACATCCTCATAATCCACGTCATCAAAAAATGTGTCTGCCTTTAGTTCTATATTGTGGCTGCCTTTCACGGCCAGCCCGTCGCTGATGGATACCATAAGCACCTGGATTCCTGCTCTTCTCAAAAGGTCCACTACGGTCAGCCCTTCAATTTCTTCAAAACCATCTGCTGTAAATACACATACCTTTGCCATATTTCTTCCCTCATTTCTTTTTATTTTCTTCGCCTGCTCCTGCTCGCTTGCGCTCATTATATCATAATTTTCTGTTTTGTGTTTGTGTTTCAGTTACTTTTTTACATAGCACATACCGCTCCAGCCCGCCATACAGCCTGGCTTTGGTTATCAGCTCATAGCCTGCTTGTTCCATATTTCTCAGGCTGTAAAAATTGTCCGGGTGAACGGTACACATCCGGTACTGCAGGGTCTGCCCTTTCTCCTTCATGCCACTATCCAACTCTTCCTCCGCCCTGGACAGCATAAGTCTCTGCAGTCCCCAGCCCCGGTATTTTTCCCTGACAGCCGCAGAGTCCATATGTACCACCTGGAAAAGCCCCTCCCCGGAAAGACCTGCGAATTCCCCCAGATTTTCCCTTTTCCCGGGAAAATATACAGAAAAGAAGCCCGCCAGCTCCCTGCTCTCTTCTTCCCTTGCTGTGATGACAAAGCCTTTTTCTCTGAGGATAGCGCTCATGTATTCTCCGTCGTCTGTTGCAAACCATTCCTGCTTTTTCACCGTTCGTTTGGCTTCCTCCTGAACCTCCATGATTTCTTCCAGACAGTCCAGGCTTCCAAGATTTAAATAAAATTTCATAGCTCGTCTCCTTGCATTTTTTGTACCCTTGTCCAGAAAGGGTAAATTATGATATAACAAAAATAAAATATTAACAAAATAAAAACCGGAGGTATCCTATGGAAATCGAAAGAAAATATTTAATCCACAAGCTTCCTGAAAATCTGGAAGCCTATCCCCGAAAACAAATACAGCAGGCTTATTTATGTACTGCTCCCGTAGTTCGTATCCGGAAGCAGGATGAGGAATATTATCTCACCTATAAAGGGGGAGGACTGATGGTACGGGAAGAGTATAATCTCCCCCTAAACCGGGAGGCTTACCTTCATTTATTAGATAAGGCAGATGGTATCATCCTTTCCAAAACCCGCTATCTCCTCCCCCTGCCCCAGAACCTTACCATCGAACTGGACGTCTTTGACCCTCCCTATGAAAATCTATGGCTGGCTGAGGTGGAATTTTCCACAGAAGAAGAGGCTAACGCTTTTATTCCCCCGGAATGGTTCGGGGAAGATGTGACCTTTTCCTCTGCCTACCACAACAGCGTCCTTTCACGGGGAAGGCGCCGGTAAAAACAGGGTAAAAAAGTAAGGGAAAGCTGCCTTATTTTGCTGCCTTCTGGGCAAACCGGGTAGTCACCAGCTCTTCATAAGGAACCCTTTCCTCCAGTTCTCCGGCACTGTCCAGAATATCCTGAAGAAGCTCAAAGCTTTCCTCCCGGAAAATCAAGTCTTCCTTCCAGGTATCCTGTTCCTGGTACCTCTGGACAATAGTGGTAATGGTTTCCAAATCATTTTCTTTAAACTGGGGCTGGATTATCCTGGCAATTTCCTCCGGGGTATGGGTATTTACATAATCCATACCCTTCTGGAGAGCGTTGGTAAATCCCTGGATTATCTGGGGATTTTCTTCTATAAAGCTCTCCTTGGCACTGTAGGCCGTGTAAGGCACATAGCCGGATTCCACGCCGCAGGAAGCCACTACATAGCCGGCCCCTTCCTGCTCTAAAGCAGTGGCGGAGGGCTCGAATTCCACGCTGAATTCTCCCTGTCCGCCTGCAAAGGCTGCGGCTGTGGACCCGAAATCAATGCTTCTGTCAATATTCATATCCTTATCCGGGTCTATCCCCTTTTGTTTCAGGACATATTCAAATACCATTTCCGGCATTCCGCTTTTTCTTCCCCCAAGAATATCCTTCCCCTTCAAATCACTCCACTGAAAGTCCTGCATTTCTTCTCTGGCCACAATAAAGTTTCCCGCCCTCTGGGTCAGCTGGGCAAAATTTATTACTTTATCATTTGCTCCCTGCTGGTAGGCGTAAATACTGGACTCTGAACCCATGAAGCCAATATCTGCGTCTCCGGAAAGCACGGCTGCCATAACTTTGTCGGCTCCGAATCCCGTTACCACCTCCAGCTTAATCCCTTCCTCCACAAAATAACCTTCTTCTATAGCCACATACTGAGGAGCATAAAATATAGAGTGAGCTACTTCATTGAGCGTTATTTTCTGCAGCTCCCTGCTTTCCTCTTTTGTGCTGCCATCTTCCTGCTGAGAGCTTTCCTCTTTCTGTACAGAGGTTTCTTTTTCCTCTTTTTCGGAAGCGCAGCCTCCCAAAAGCATTCCCACACAGAGAATCCCAGCCCCCGCAGCTGCAAGAAACTTTTTCATATCCTCTCCTCCCAAAACTAAAAAAATCCCGCAGCCCGTACATCCGGCGTCTGCGGGGTACATTATTACTGTATGTAGTTTTGGGATTTTGGCTACAAGTTTCCTGGTCAGTCCGCCAATACAGCCTGAATCCGCCCGGACACTGTTTCCGGTCTTTTTTAGAATTCCCCCTGTTTTAAAGTTTGGGGACTTTGTTCTCTTTCTCCTGCAAATATTTCTTTACGCCTTCTACATCTGTATAGGCAAAGTGTCGGAGTTCATTTTCCGTCATCTGTCCCAGCTCCTCTAAATCATAGCTCCCCGTCACTGCACAACTGGGCTTTAAATCCTCCGGGGAAAATCCCAGCTCCTTTATCTGGTCTGGTGAAATATACTGGCTCACTTCTATTTTATTACAGGATTTGCAGTGATACACCGTAAAAACCTCTTTGCTCATAGTCTTTTCTCCTTTGTCTCTTTTCTTTTTTCTTATCTTAATACAAAAAACCATGGTTGTATAGAAAAAATTTCAACTGTTCAACCATACCGTTCAGATTCACAGCTTACACTGCTTTTCCCTGCTTACGCAGCTAAAGCTTCCCTTATGGGATTAGGGTGTCAAAAGGCACTTTTATAAAAATGTAAATTTGTTTGTACCTTGAAAATTTAACACGAATTGAAAAAAGACTTTATTTTAGAATGTTAGATTACAATTGTGTGGCAGGTGTCCTCTGGTATCCTCATGCTGTTTCTCTTTTTTGCGCACAAAGTCCTGGACTATTGATATAATCCAATAGCTTTTGGAAATTTAATGCTGCTATTTTAAATCCAAAGTGTAATCGTGTCCGGTTCTTACCGTGGGCAGGGATTTTATCCACATGATATCTTCTTCGCAGAAGAGATGGGATTGCTTCCACACCGTTCCGGAATCGGGCATACTGGCTGAATTCTTCTGTTTTCATGAATTGCAGATGTTTTGCCCTCCCTACCGATTTCCAGGAAACTTCCTTACGGACTCTTGTTTTTAGAAAACATGGTCGGCAACGGTCTTTATATGGGCAGGAACTACATTCCTCTGTTTTGAAGTAGGCAACAGAACATTCGTTCTTCGGGTCATACCGGCATTCTTCTGGAATGCATCCATGGACGCATTCCAACAAAAAATGTCCGTCGGCGGAAAATTTAAAATCCCCATAGATTTCATCCGGCTTACGTCCGGTAAAATTTGTTGTTACCAGCTTCAGGTTATGGGAAGAAGCGATTTGTGAATTCCGTTCACCGCTATAGGCTCCGTCTGCTACCAGAAACGCACCTTCCGCAAAGGTGTCCTGTTGTTCCAGCTTTATATCGGAAGGTAGCCTCCGGGTCGGATGGATTGAGCAGAACTTCAGATGGGGTTTCGATTTCTCCTTTTTCCCGCAGACGTCTTGTTCCGTCATCTCCAATCCTTATAAAACAATTCTAACAAAGAAAGATTTTTAATATTAGCTGCAATCATCATACTGTCCATACGCTGCATGTTTGGAGATATCTTCATGAATTCAGCGATTTCCTTTGCCATCTTTACAACACACTCATGGATTAAGTCAACATCGTGTTCTGTCTCATAGGCCGGGACTCTGGCTCTAAACCTGCTTAAAGTCCGGTCGCTAAGCGGTTGTTCTTCAAAACTTGTTGTGTGGAGCGCATACTGATAACGAACATCGAACATGAGAGCTTCCACTAATTCATCATCTGTATCACCAAGAGCTCCCTTTAGGATCAAAGCTCCAACAATAACATTCGCCGGTGTATTGGGACGGGAAGCCTTATCACTGTACAAAACAGAAAAGATGCTTTCATCAATAGCGGGGAACACTTTTTCGGCAAATGTTTTTGCCCAGGATTTTTCTAAAAATCTCTTTTCTCTTTCTGTAAGATGGAAAGTGCTGTCCATTAGTGATAATTGTTGATTATTATTTGGGACAAAAGACATACAGATCACCTCGATATTTGATATTTATATTTGATACTTATATTTTATCAAATATCATTTGGATTTCATATATCGTGTTAAATTTTCAAGGTACAAATATATATCAAAGGTTAATAACCTTTTGACACCCTAATCCTTATGGCTAAATAATTGAAAAAATCTCTTTTATCCTGCCCGCCTCATAAAATAAACAGACAGCACCAGAAAGACTGCAACCAATAACAGTAAAATCCGGTAATTCCAGGCAGTCCGGCAAATCCCCGGCCTCTGCTGCCTCAGCCTGTAGGGAATCCCAAAAGTCACCAGAACCCCCAGGATAAACAGACCTATATCCGCCCAAAGATAATCATTTCCTGTCAAAAAGGTGTACATGTAAAATCCCAGAGGAATCACTAACATTCCCACCCACAGCCCCAAAAGATTTTTGCAAAGCAAATCCGGATACCGGCTGCCAATCCTGCTTCTCTCCCACAGCATATAAAACAGCGCCGGAAAAAACAGCAGCTTTAAATGCTCCCAAACCGTTTCATTGACAGGAGTAATAAGGCCTGCAAAAAAATTCTCCCCTGTCCACTGATAAACAAAATGACTGAGAGTTCCCACTATAACCGTCCATAAAATTCCTGCCCATGTATACTTTGCAAGCTCCCTGTCCATAGCTTCCCCCTTTTTCCTGATACTTAAATGCCAAAATTCTGCGCATCATGTAAGTCTAAAATTTCAGTCTCCATATTTAAAAGCTGCCCTCTCCACACAAGGGCATAAGTCTTTGTATGATAGTATATGTGTTTTTTGTGATTATATGAGGAAGGGGTTGCAAATTTCCTTACTTGCTTTCATAATAGGGCTATATAGAGATGTTGGGGTCAAAAGGTATTTTGACCCCTTTGATACCGGGTGGGTCCCAAGGTTAAAAATCCGCTTGCAAGCAAGCTTGCATCGGATTTCCAACCTTTTGACCCTGGTATCATATAGATTAAAATGGGAGGACAGTTAGATGAAGTTTGGATTTATCGGATGTGGAAATATGGCTTCTGCCATTATCGGCGGAGCCCTTGAAAAGAATATTTTGGCAAAAGAGGATATTTTAGCCTCTGTGAAATCAGAAGCTTCTGTGAAAAAAGTGGAGGATAAGCTGGGAATCCGCTGCACCAGGGATAATATCCAGGTAGCCCAAGAGGCGGATTATCTTTTTCTGGCCGTAAAGCCACAGTTCTGCGCCCAGGTAGCAGAGGAAATCAAAGGTATACAGAAAGAAGGACAGGTAATGGTATCCATCCTTGCGGGAAAAAATATAGCCTGGCTGAAGGAACAGTTCGGTGAGACAAAAAAAATCATCCGCACCATGCCTAACACTCCTGCCTTAGTGGGAGAAGGTTTTACCGCAGTATGCCCGGACAGCCTGGTTTCCCAGGAAGAGCTTCAGCTTGTTATGAAATTACTGTGTTCTTTCGGAAAAGCCCAGCTGGTGACAGAACCTATTCTGGATATTATGGGCGCAGTCAGCGGCAGCTCT
>CABSEJ010000136.1 GCA_902476765.1 uncultured Blautia sp. | reverse complement strand
TTGGATCATGTATTGTCAACAGGGGCAGATATTAATGTTCTGGTCTTTGATACAGAGGTTTATTCCAATACCGGCGGTCAGGCTTCCAAAGCAACGCCTCTGGGCGCAGTAGCTAAGTTTTCTGCCGCAGGAAAACGCCGCAAGAAGAAGGAACTGGGAATGATGGCTATACAGTATGGTGATGTATATGTAGCCCAGATTGCCATGGGTGCAGACCCGGCCCAGACACTGAAAGCAGTCCAGGAAGCAGAAAGCTATCCGGGCCCCTCTCTGATTATAGGATATGCGCCCTGTATTAACCATGGTATTAAAAGAGGCATGAGTCATACCCAGGAGCAGCAGAAACTGGCGGTGGAGGCAGGGTATTGGAATCTGTACCGCTATGATCCAAGACGAAAAGAAGAAGGGAAAAATCCCTTTGTGTTGGATTCAAAAGCTCCCACAGCCAGCTTCCGGGAATTCCTTATGAGTGAGGTGAGGTTTACTTCTCTTCTGAAAAAAGAACCGGATAAGGCAGAAGAACTTCTGCTCCAGGCGGAGGAAGACGCCAAAGAACGTTATGAGAGATATAGAAAAAAGAGTATGGAGTGAGGGAGGAGTCCAATTTAATGGATATAAAAGGGATTTTGATTCATCCGAAGGACCAGGTGGTGACACTGGTAGAGACAGCGGCAAAAGAGGATCGGATTTTCTATAAAAAGGGAGAAGAAATTATGGAAATCCAGGCAAAAGAAGGGATTCCTCAGTATCATAAAATAGCAGTGTCCTTTATAAAAAAAGGAAGCAGAATATACAAATATGGGGAGGAGATTGGTACGGCCATTCAGGATATAAAACCTGGTGAATGGGTCCATACCCATAATCTGAAGAGCTCTTGCCTGTTCCATGAGAAAGGTCAGGTGGCGGGATGAAAATCAAAGGATATTGGAGACCAGATGGAAGGTTCGGGATTAGGAATCATGTGCTGATTCTTCCCTGTTCCTTATGCGCCAGCGAGACCGCCAGATTTGCTGCAGAGGCGGTGAAAGGAGCAGTATATATGCCGAATCAGGGCGGCTGTTCCCTAAGTAAAAGGGATCTGCAGGTGACATTAGAAACCCTGTCAGGAGCAGCGGCAAATCCTAATGTGTATGGTACCATTGTGATAGGCAATGGCTGTGAGGTAGTTCAGGCTTCCCTGCTGGCGGAGAAAATCCGGGAAAAAACATGCAAGCCCCTGGAGGTTCTGGTGATTCGTGAAGAAGAGGGAAGTCTCAATACTGCCGCTCATGCAGCCAGACTGGCGGAAAAAATGAGAAAAGATGCCGATGAGCTTTTGCCCCAGGAGGAGGATATTTCTCAGCTTATCCTGGGTACAGAATGCGGCGGATCTGATCCTACGTCCGGACTTGCTGCCAATCCTGTAGTAGGCTGCTGCAGTGATATGCTGATTCAGCATGGGGGAACGGTAATTTTATCGGAAACTCCGGAGATGATAGGAGCGGAACAGATTCTTGCCCAGCGTTGTGAAACAGAAGAAATCCGGGAGAAACTGCTGAAGACCATCAAGAGCTTTGAAGAGGATTTCCGGAAAGTAGGAGAGAATCCAAGGAGCGGAAATCCTACGCCGGGAAATATTGCCGGGGGCATCACTACTTTAGAGGAAAAGTCTCTGGGCTGCATTCACAAAGGGGGAAGCACAGCAATACAGGAAGTGACGGCATATGGGGAACTGGTTACGAAAAAAGGTTTAGTGGTTATGGATACGCCGGGACAGGATGTGGCATCTATTCTGGCTATGGCCGCAGGGGGTGCGCAGATTGCGGTTTTCACCACTGGCCATGGAACGCCTACCGGCTCAGGTATTATTCCTGTAATTAAGATTACAGCTAATGAAGAGACGGCAAGGAAGATGAAAGAGCATATTGATTTTGACTGCAGTGATGTGCTTACCCATGGAAAGGATATAAGAAAGGCAGGAGAAGAGCTGCTTAAAAAGGTGGCGGAAACAGCTTGTATGACAGAAACGAAAGCGGAAAAGCTGGGATTTCAGGATGTTTCTATGGCCAGATACTGTAATTTTGCCTAGATAAAACGAAAAAGGGGAAGAACTTATGGGATTGATGACAGGAAAAGAATATATTGAGAGTCTGCGCAGGATGAAGACGGTGGTATATCTTTTTGGGGAGAGGGTAGAAAATTTTGTGGACCATCCTCTTATCCGGCCTTCTATAAATTCTGTGGCTATGACGTATGCGCTGGCTCAAAATCCGGAATACCAGGATCTGATGACTGCGGTATCGAATCTGACGGGAAAGAGGATTAACCGATTCTGCCATCTTCACCAGAGCAGTGAAGATTTGGTGAAAAAGGTGAAGATGCAGAGGCTGTTGGGACAGAAGACCGGCTCTTGTTTTCAGAGATGTGTAGGACTGGATGCTTTTAATGCAGTTTATTCTACAACTTATGAGGTGGATAAGAAATACGGCACCAAATATCATGAACGTTTTCGCAGGTATATGGAATATATACAAGAGAAGGATTATACCGTAGACGGGGCAATGACAGACCCCAAAGGAGACCGGGGACTGCCGCCAAGCCAGCAGAAAGATCCGGATCTGTATCTTCATGTAGTGAAAAAAAACGAAAAAGGAATTTATGTTACAGGTGCAAAGGCCCATCAGACCGGAGCAGTAAATTCCCATGAACAGCTTATTATGCCTACGATTGCCATGAGAGAAGCAGATAAAGCCTATGCGGTGGCTTTTGCAGTACCTTCAGACGCACCGGGAATTACCATGATATATGGAAGGCAGTCCTGCGATACCAGAAAGCTGGAAGCACAGGGATGTATGGACTGTGGAAATTGTAAGTTCGGCGGCCAGGAGGCTCTGGTGGTATTCGACAAGGTATTTGTTCCCTGGGATAGAGTGTTCTTATGTGAAGAATATGACTTTGCAGGGGTTTTAGTAGAACGGTTTGCCGGCTATCACAGACAGAGCTATGGAGGGTGCAAAGCCGGAGTAGGAGACGTATTGATAGGAGCTGCAGCGGCAGCGGCTCAATATAATGGAGTAGAAAAGGCTTCTCATATTAAGGACAAACTTATAGAGATGATTCACCTCAATGAAACCTTATACTGCTGCGGAATAGCGTGCTCCGCCGAAGGAGAAGAAACCTGTGCCGGGAATTATCAGATTAATACCCTGCTGGCAAATGTCTGCAAACAGAATGTAACTCGTTTTCCCTATGAGATTGCCCGGCTGGCAGAAGACATAGCGGGGGGACTTATGGTAACTATGCCTTCCGAAAAAGATTTTCTGTCTCCGGAGGTGGGAGAGCTGTGCAGAAAATATTTTAAAGGCAACGAAAAAGCAGATGTCATAGACCGGATGAAGATTCTCAGGTTAATCGAAAATATGACCCTGGGAACAGCAGCAGTGGGATACCGCACAGAATCTCTTCATGGGGCGGGAAGTCCCCAGGCACAGAGAATTATGATTGCAAGACAAGGGGGAATTGAAGAAAAGAAAGAAATGGCAAAAAAATTAGCAGGAATACAGTGAAACTTTATAGGAAATACAAAGAATGGCGGGGAAAGAGAGAAAAATAAGAATCTTTGTAAGTATGTGGAATTATCTGGGAAAATAATATATAATTAAGTTACCTATATTATAAGAATACCGGGGAGGCGACATTTTCATGCAAAGTAATACCGTACTTACGGAAAATGCATATAATTATATATTAAATAAGATATTGGAAGGCGATATAAAGCCGGGTGACAGGATTCGGGAGGACTTGATTGCAGAGGAGATCGGAACCAGCCGTACACCTGTAAGAGAAGCGGTGAATCAGCTTTGTCAGAACGGTTTTATCACGTATATAAAACGAAAAGGGCTTTATTGTGTGCAGCCTTCTAAAGAAGAACTGGAAGATATCCTGGAGCTTCGGCAGGTGTTGGAAGAATTTTGTTATATAAAATGTGCACAGAGGGCAGCAAAAGAAGATGTGCAGAAGTTATATGAACATATTTATACTTTTCAGAATATGCCAAGGGAAGAACAGATCAAATGCCATGCCCATCATGATATTCAGTTTCATCTTCTGGCGGCGGATATATCCAGATCAAAACGGCTGATTAAGTACATAAATGAGATTGAAACCTTATCTTTGATTGTCAGAAAAAATTTAAAAGATTCAAAGAGAATGGAAGAAGTCATTGATCTGTCCTGGATGCTGCATTTGAATATTGTCAAAGCAATCGAAGAGAAGGATATTAAGACTATTAAAGAAAACAACAATGAACATATTAAGCTGATGAGAGATACGCAGCTTATATAATGGATAAGATTTTCGGAAGCCGGAGCCGGTCTGCAGCACACATACGGCTCCCTTTCCGGAAATATGCCTTTCTTTTTCATATGATTTCCCCAAATTCTATTAAAAACGATTCTTTATTTCCCCATTCATTTTAATATTACAGACGTAAAGTAAGATTAAAGGAGTATACATGAGAAAAATTATACTTGCCGGAGCCTGCCGCACACCCATCGGTGTTCTTGGAGGAACGCTGAGTTCTGTGAGTACGGCGGATTTGGGCGCTGTTGTCATAAAAGAAGCAATTAGGAGAACGGAGATTGCTCCTGAGGATGTGGACCAGGTTTATATGGGATGTGTGATTCAGGCCGGGCTGGGTCAGAATGTAGCCCGTCAGGCATCTATAAAAGCAGGGATTCCGGTAACAACACCTGCAGTAACCATGAATGTAGTATGTGGTTCCGGATTAAACTGTGTGAACCAGGCGGCGGAAATGATTTTGGCCGGTGACGCAGAGATTGTTGTAGCCGGAGGTATGGAAAATATGTCTATGTCCCCTTATGCGGTTCCTCAGGGCCGGTTCGGCTGCCGGATGGGAGATAGCGTGCTGATGGATACAATGGTTCATGATGCGCTGACAGACGCCTTTCATCAGTACCATATGGGAATTACTGCAGAAAATATTGCAGAAAGATGGGGGATTTCCAGGGAAGAACAAGATGCATTTGCAGTTTTGAGCCAGGAAAAAGCTGCGGCTGCCAGAGAACAGGGAAGGTTTCAGGAAGAGATTGTTCCCGTAACGGTAAAAAAGAAAAAGGAAACGATTCTATTCAAAGAAGATGAGGGCATACGTCCGGAAACTACTGTGCAAAGTATTGCCAGGCTGCGTCCGGCATTTTTGGAAGGCGGAACAGTGACCGCCGCAAACTCATCAGGAATAAATGACGGGGCGGCTGCAGTGATTCTTCTTAGCGAGGAGAAAGCCAGGGAGCTTCAGGTGAAGCCTATGGCCGTATGGAAAGCGGGGGCCCTGGCCGGGGTAGATCCGGCTATTATGGGAATCGGTCCGGTAGAGGCAAGCCGGAAAGTAATGCAGAAGACCGGACTTGCGATTCGTGATTTCGATCTGATTGAGGCTAATGAAGCTTTTGCGGCTCAGTCTATTGCGGTAGCCAGGGAACTGGATATTCCTCAGGACAGATTGAACGTAAATGGGGGAGCGATTGCCCTGGGACATCCGGTGGGCGCATCGGGCTGCCGGATTTTGGTAACGCTTCTCTATGAAATGGAGAGAAGACAGGCAAAACGAGGATTAGCTGCTTTGTGTATCGGAGGAGGCATGGGATGTGCAGCGGCAATAGAACGAGAAGAGGGAAGGTGAGAAGTTGGAAACCATCAGGTATCAGAAAAAAAACTATGGAGGCGTTCTGAAAATTGCCAGACCTCAGGCGCTGAATGCATTGAATCTCCAGGTTCTGGAGGAATTAGAAGAGGAACTGGAACATTTGTCTGAGATGGATATAGGATGTCTGATAGTTACCGGGGAAGGTGAAAAGGCTTTTGCAGCAGGGGCGGATATTGGCCAGATGAAAAATTTTACCAAAGAGGAAGCGTATCGGTTCGGTAAAAAAGGAAAGAAGGTTTTCGGACTTCTGGAAAACTTCCCTGCACCGGTGATTGCTGCGGTAAACGGCTATGCTCTGGGTGGGGGATGTGAACTGGCATTAAGCTGTGATATTCGAATCTGTTCAGAAAATGCGGTTTTCGGCCTCCCGGAGACGGGACTTGGGATTCTTCCAGGATTTGGAGGAACCCAGCGTCTGGCCAGGCTGATAGGGCCAGGGATGGCTAAGGAAATGATTTATACGGGCAGAAAACTAAGGGCTCAGGACGCCTGGCGTATAGGACTTGTAAATGGCGTATATCCTTCAGAAAAGTTAGAGGAACAGGCAGATGTCCTTGGGGCGGAAATTGCAGGAAAGTCCTTTGGTGCAGTACGAGCTGCAAAGAAAGCAGTGAATGGGGGAATGGATACGAAGCTGGCAGAAGGATTGGAGCAGGAGAATCGGCTGTTTGCCAGCTGCTTTGAACAGGAAGATCAGAGAAAGCGAATGGGGGCATTTGTGGATAAGCGAGGTGGAAAGAGATGATAGTAGGTGTAATCGGCGCCGGAACCATGGGAAGGGGAATCGCCCAGACCTTTGCCCAGGCCCAGGGATTCCAGGTGATTCTCTGTGATCTTCACATGGATCTGGCGGAAAAAGGAAAAGATGCCGTTCGCTCTGTTCTTAGGAGAATGGAGACTAAGGGAAAAATTCAGGCTGGAGAGGCAGAAAGGATACTTGGCAATATCACACCCGGAGTAAAAGAAGACTTAAAAGACTGTGGCCTGATTATAGAGGCAGCGGCAGAAAATATAGAAGTCAAGAAACAGACCTTCCGGGAACTGGGCGGATTCTGTTCGCCATCCTGCATTTATGCTACAAATACTTCGTCCCTTTCTGTAACAGAAATCAGCAGAGATGCCGGAGTTCCTGTTTTAGGTATGCATTTTTTTAATCCTGCTCCGGTAATGAAATTAGTGGAGATTGTGTGCGGGGAGGATTCTTTGAGAGAGCACATGGAAACCTTGAAGAAAATCTGTACAGCAATCGGCAAGGTACCGGTTCAGGTTCAGGAAGGGCCTGGTTTTGTGGTAAACCGGATTCTGATACCTATGATCAACGAGGCTGTCTGCCTCTGGGCAGAAGGTACTGCCTCCCCGGAAGATATTGATACGGCTATGAAACTAGGAGCGAATCATCCTATGGGGCCTTTGGCTCTGGGAGATTTGGTGGGCCTGGATGTTGTTCTTGCTATAATGGAAGTGCTCCAAAAAGAGACAGGAGATCCGAAATACCGCCCTCATCCCCTGCTGCGGAAAATGGTTCGGGCCGGAAAGCTGGGGAAAAAGACCGGACAGGGATTTTATCAGTATTCCTGACAGGCTGGGATCAAAAAATATACTTTCTATTTGACGAAAGGGGAAGAAAAATATATTATAAATAAAAAAGGACAATCAAGGCTTTCCTTGTGTTGGATTTTAATAAGGGGAAAAGATATGAAAAACAGTCAGAGGGAAGAGGAGCTTCGGAGGGAAAGAAGAAGGCGAATGCTCCAGGCCAGAAGAAAGGCAATCCTGCGGAGAAGAATTTTTCTTTTTGCGGTGTCCATGGTGGGACTTATTCTCATAGGAGGTTTGATACATAATGTCAGAGCAGCCATAAAGGAAAAACAGGAGGCTCAGGCAGAAGAGGAGGCCCGGCAGGCAGCGGCAATTCAGGAAGAGGAAGAGAAGCAGAAGAAGCAGCAGGAGAATGAGAAAAAGAAGGAAGAAATGACGGAAACCATGGAAAACCTCCAGAGCCAGGTGGAGAGCCTGGTTGCAGACTATAGCGGAGAATGGAGCGTGTATATTGAAGAGCTGGATTACAAAAATCAGATTGTTATTAACAATCAAAGTATGTATCCCGCCAGTCTGGTGAAGCTCTTTGTTATGGCTGCCACTTATGAAAATATGGACCGGGTAATGGAAAATGAAAGCGCATATACAGGCAGCAGTAAATCTGCTAACGCAGAGATTAAAAGGCTTTTGGAGGAAATGATAGAAGTGTCAGATAACGAAGCCTACAATGAGCTGGTAAAAATGCAGTCACCCGGCAGAGATTTTGCTGAGGGCTGTGGATATATCAATGACTATTTAGAGGAAGAAGGCTATACAGGAACGGGAATCCATACCACTCTTCATCCTGCCTATTCCAGCAAGGCTGTGGACGGGCTGGGAGATAATGAAACTTGTGTAGAGGACTGTGGAAAGCTGTTGGAGAAAATTTATGAAGGCATGTGCGGTTCTCAGGAGGACTCCGGTGAAATGCTGCATTTTCTGTTGAATCAGGAAAATACAGTGAAGATTCCGGACAGCTTTTCCGGGGATGTGAAAGTGGCCAACAAAACAGGGGAAACTTCTCAGGTACAGCACGATGCAGCTATTGTGTATGGGGAAGAGACAGACTTTATTCTCTGTATCATGACTCAGGATTTCAATAATGCGGCTTCTGTATACACCAATATACATGAGCTTTCCAATACAGTATACGACGCCTTAAATCCGTAAAAAATATACAAGACAAGGGATACAAAAAGCCCTCCGGGCAGGAGCACACTGGGTTGGAGAGGAGTTATGTCGCTAAAGCGACCCAACCCAGGCGGAGAATCCTGCAAAGCAGGATTCTTTTTCATGATATAGGAAAGTTCTCACTTTCCTATATCATGAAAAGCGCTTCGCACAGCGATGCGCACTCGCATGAAAGGCAGATGTCAGCTAAAG
>CABSEJ010000135.1 GCA_902476765.1 uncultured Blautia sp. | reverse complement strand
ATCCGCTTGCAAGCAAGCTTGCATCGGATTTCCAACCTTTTGACCCTGGTATCATTACAAAAAGCAGTACCACACCCAAAATAATGTGATACTGCTTTTTCCCTGTTTTTAATGACCGCAGTGTCCCTGGCAGCCGTGTTCTTCCTGATGCCCGCAGCTATGGCCTTCCTGGTGGTGATGGTGATTGCAGGTTGTGTCCGGGTCGTAATTCAGACTTCCGGCCAAAAATGCCTCTGCCTGTGCGTCTGCGTCTCCACAGGCTCCCGGATACAAACGGATTCCGGCTTCTGCCAAAGCATTTCTGGCGCCTCCGCCGATACCGCCGCAAATCAGCACTTCCACGCCTAAATCCTTTAAAAATCCGGCTAAGGCTCCGTGGCCGCTTCCATTTGTATCCACCACCTGGGAGGATAGGATTTTTCCGTTTTCAGCATCATAAATTTTAAAAGTTTCGGTATGTCCAAAATGCTGGAATACCTGTCCGTCTTCGTAAGTAACTGCTATTCTCATTTTCTTCATCCCTTCCGGAGCCCTATTATTCCATTCCCCTTCTTCTTTCAGACAGAAATTACCTCCACGAATTTTCAGCACTGCAGCCTCTGTAAGAAACCTGGCTGTTTTCTTTCTGGCTTCTGTATAAAGAGCCTGCACCGTAGCACGACCAATTCCCATTTCTCTGGCACATTCCTCCTGGTTCATACCCAGATAATCCAGAAGGCGGAGGGTTTCATACTCCTCTATGCTCAGGATAATCTCATGTCCTCCATCTACTTTCGTTTCCGGATAGAAGGTACCGCACAGAGGAAGTCTTCCCACCTTTTTCGGTTTATTCGGTCTTGGCATAGGTTCTCCTTTCTCTTTGTTTATTATTAGCATATGTTTATTATATAGTTATTATTAACATATGTCAACAATATATTTCAATGGATAGATAAAAACATTTATTCTTTAGTTTTAGTTGATATTGAATGAATAGAATTGTCGTTAGCAGGTAGAAAAAACATTCATTCTTTCTTGTTCTCAGTGGTTGGCCATTCTCAGGATTTCCAGCACATCCTGCTGATGCAGTTCTTTAAATTTAGCTACTGTAAAGCTGTCATTTCCTGTGGCCCTCCTGGCCATATCCAGAAGCTCTTCTTCTTTCAGGATTCCGTTCTCCAGCTCTCCAATAGATACAGGCATGTGAAGAGAACGGAAGTATTCTACTGTGGCCCGGATACCTTTTTTGGCAGCCTCTATATCATCCTCCTCAGAGATGCCCCACACTTTTCTGGCATATAAGGCAAATCTGGCCGGTTCTTCCATATATACATATTCAGCCCAGGCCTCCCATACCGCAGAAAGACTGGCGCCATGAGCCACATCATATTTTGCGCTCAGTTCATGTCCGATTTTATGAGGTGCAAAATCCTTCTCTGCCCCCAGGCCGGTAATACCGTTATGAGAAAGACTGGAACACCACATCAATTCACTGAAAGCGTCATAATCTTTGGGATTCTCCATTGCCTTTCTTCCGTTTCGTATCACCGTCCGCAGAAGAGCCTCCGCAATTTCGTCCGTCATTTCATTTCCCTTACTATGGGTAAAATACCGGTCTAATGTATGCATCATAATATCCACAATACCGCAGGTAATCTGATACTTTGGCAGAGTATAGGTCAGTTCCGGATTCATCACTGCAAATTTCACCCGGTTAAAGGGTATGCTGAGCCCTTGCTTCCTTCCGGTTTCTTCGTTAGTAAGAACCGCAGAATCGCTCATTTCGCTTCCCGCCGCTGCTATGGTAAGCACCACACCTACGGGAAGGCTTTTCTCAAGAGCTGTTTTCTGTGTCCAAATGTCCCACAGCTTCACTCCCGGATTGGCGGTGCCATGGGCGATTCCCTTTGCCGTATCAATGACACTTCCGCCTCCCACAGCTAAAATGAAATCTGCTCTCATATCCAGGGCTCTCTGCACTCCCTCCTCTGCCAGAGAAAGCCTTGGATTTGGTTTAACTCCCCCTAATTCCTCCCAGTAGATATTTTCATCCTCCAGGTCCTGCCGGATACGCTGCAGCAGGCCGCTTTTCTCTACGCTACCGCCTCCATACACCAGAAGCACCCGGGTGGCACCCCACTTTTTTGCTGCTTTTCCTGTATCAGCCTCAACTCCCTTTCCAAAAATCACTTCTGTAGGTGCATAATATACAAAATTTTGCATAAGTCTCCTCCTTCTCCCAATAAGAAACCCTGAACTACGGCTATACAGAGGTCTATCCTGTTTGCAAAGATGTACAGCTATAAAAGGGATTTCTTTCTTCTGACTTCTCTTTTTCCATTATAAAATACCTCAAAAAATTTTTCCACAGCTTCTGCAGGAAATATTGAGGGCAATAGTAAACAGTGGTAAGATAAGTATAGGTTTGTATTTCACGGCCTGATTCGGCAAATCCGGTTCTTTTTATGTTTTTGAACAGGAACCAGCGCCGTACCGTAACTATACCGAAGCTTCACAGAATATAGAAGAAGCAGACAACAAAAAGGAGAGATATTATGGAATACCGTACTATGGAAAAACTTGGGGTTTCTCCCTCACTTCTGGGCTTTGGCTGTATGCGTTTTCCCTTAAACCCAGACGGCACTATCAACCAACAGGAAGCTGAAAAAATGTTGGATACTGCCATAGCCTCCGGCGTCACCTACATAGACACTGCCTATCCCTACCACAACGGAGACAGCGAACCTTTTGTGGGTCAAGTGCTGAAAAAATATGACAGGAAGAGCTTCTTTCTGGCTACCAAACTTCCTATCTGGAATGTAAATACTCTGGATGACGCCAAAAGGCTATTTGAAGAACAGCTCCAGCGGCTTCAGGTAGACTATGTGGATTTCTACTTGCTCCATTGTCTGGATAAGGAAAAATGGCAGAAAACCCTGGATTTAGGTCTACTCTCTTATATGGAAGACATGAAGAAACAGGGAAAAATCCGTTTCTTCGGCTTTTCTTTCCATGATGATTTTGACACCTTCAAGACCATCCTGACCTACCGGCCCTGGGACTTCTGCCAGATTCAGTACAATTATGTGGACACAGATATTCAGGCCGGGGACCGTGGTTATGAGCTGGCAGAAGAGCTTCAGATACCTATGGTCATCATGGAGCCTGTAAAAGGCGGTTCTCTTGCCACTTTGCCTTCTGAGGTTACCAATCCTTTTACAGAGTTCAATCCCAATTCCAGCATTCCCTCCTGGGCTCTTCGCTGGGTAGCCAGCAAGCCTAATGTAAAGGTGGTGCTAAGCGGCATGTCTGATATGGAACAGGTGGAAGATAACGTAAAAACCTTCAGTCCTTTTGTCCCTCTTTCTCTAAAGGAAAAAGAGCTGGTGGCCAACGTAGCCGGGGCTATAAAAAGCAGAACCAAAAACGGCTGTACCGGCTGTGCCTATTGTATGCCATGTCCCTTTGGGGTAAATATTCCCCAGAACTTTAAGATTTGGAATGAGCTTTCCATGTATGGCAACAAGGCCAAAGCAAAACAAGCTTATTTTAAAGATTTATCGGAAAAAGAACGGGCAGAACACTGCCAGAAATGCGGAAAATGTGAGGAAGTCTGTCCCCAGGCCCTGTCTATCCGCCAGAACCTGGAGGAGGCTTCCAAAGAACTGCTGCAGCTTGAAGACTAAGACCTATCTGTCATTAGTCAGTTTCAGCTTGTCCAGCACATAGAAAATCAAACTTAAAATCATACCTACAATGCAGGCCAGCACCATACCCGTCAGCTCAATCTGTCCCAGCTTAACGGAAATTCCGGAAAGCCCGGTGACAAAAATCACGGAAGTCAGGGCCAGATTTCTGGAACTGGAGTAATCCACTCTCCCATCCACCAGAATCCGGATACCGGAGGTACCTATCATACCGTAGAGCAGGAAGGAAATCCCTCCGATAACCGGGCCGGGAATGGTGCTGATAAGCGCCGTCAGCTTTCCTGCAAAGGAACAGAGAATGGACAGCACCGCCGCTCCTGCAATAACATACACACTGTAAACTCCTGTCATGGCCATAACGCCGATATTTTCCCCGTAAGTGGTGGTGGGCACAGAGCCAATAAAGCCGGAAATCATAGTGGAAAAATTATCTGCAAAAAGGGAGCGGTGAAGCCCCGGGTTCTTCAACAAATCCCGGCCTACTATTTTGCCTGTGACAATCTGATGTCCGATATGCTCTGATGCAATTACCAAAAGCACCGGCAAAATAATGATAATAGCCTGCAGATTAAACTTTGGCGTGGAAAAGTTAGGAAGGGCCAGCCAGGAAGCCTGAGCTACTTCTTTAAAATCTACAATGCCGCAGATAATAGCAGCTGCATATCCTGCAATAATGGCAATGAGAATGGGAATCACACCCAAAAATCCCCGGAAAAGCACAGAACCAAAAACAGCCACGCCCAAAGTCACCAGAAATACAATTACATTTCCCGGAACCAGCTTCTCATCCAGCATTCCTGCATTGCTGGCTGCAGTGCCGGAAAGCTCCAGTCCGATAAGCGCTACCACAGGGCCCATGGCCGCCGGAGGCAGCACCACATCTATCCAGTCAGAGCCAAACTTATAGATAATCAAAGCCAGGATACAGCCGCAGAAACCTACGGCTACAAATCCTCCCAGAGCATAGGAATATCCGAATTTGCTGATAACAATGCCCGCAGGCGCAATAAAGGCAAAGCTGGAGCCCAGATAAGCCGGGGCCTTTCCCTTGGTAATGAGAATAAAGAGAATGGTTCCCACTCCATTCATGAACAACACTACAGCCGGATTGATGCCAAACAAAAAAGGCACCAGCACCGAAGCGCCGAACATGGCAAACATGTGCTGGATACTCAGCGGTATGAGAAGTTTAGGGGGAACCTTTTCTTCTACCTGAATCAATTTGCGTTTTTCCAATTTTTCTCCTCCATATCCACCCTCTTTGCTGTGAGGGTATTGCTATTTTTATGTACCCGCAGTCCGAAAAACTGCATCTCTATTTAAGCACTATTCCCCAAATAAAACAAGTATTATCTTTACAGGAGGGCTTTTTGTTCTATATTCTTTTATCTAAAGATCTGTCCTCCCCCTGCAGAGCAGGTGGGTTATTTTTACTGTTACACAATAAGAATTAAGGACTGCCGCAAGCGGCAGTCCTTATCACCTGTCTCTCATTTCTTTATTTTGTCTCCAGGTCAAATCCAAAGTAGCGGACTGCGTTGTTGTAAGAAATTCCCTTCACAATTTTTTCCAGGTTCTTCATATCCTTAGGATATTCTCCGTTTTCTACCCATCCTCCGATAAGTTCGCACATAATTCTTCTGAAATACTCATGTCTGGGATAAGAAAGGAAACTTCTGGAATCTGTCAGCATTCCGATAAAGTTGCCCAGAAGGCCTAAGTTTGCAAGAGAAGTCATCTGTTTCATCATACCGGTCTTATTGTCGTTAAACCACCATGCAGAGCCCTGCTGAATCTTTCCGATAGCATCGCTGTTCTGGAAACAGCCGATAACTGTTCCGATAAGCTCGTCATCTGCAGGATTCAGACTGTAAATAATAGTTTTAGGAAGATTTCCCGCCTCATTTACTGCATTCAGGAAATCTGCCAGCTGGTCTGCAGGAGTGTAATTACTGATGCAGTCATAGCCTGTGTCCGGACCTAATTTTCTGTACATAGCCTTATTGTTGTCTCTCTTACAGCCGTAATGAAGCTGCATTACCCAGTTCAGGCGTACATACTCTGGTGCGATAAACAGCATAAAAGCAGTTTTAAACTTGGCTGCAGCTTCCTTACAGATTGGCTGTCCTGCCAGACGGGCTGCAAAGATAGCCTCTACTTCCTCATCAGAAGCCGGAGCGTACATCACATAATCCAGTCCGTGGTCAGATATGGAGCAGCCCATGGAATTGAAAAATTCCATTCTGTTCTTGATGGCTGTTTTTAAGTCGGCAAAAGTCTTAATCTCTACTCCGGAAACCTGGGAAAGCTTCTGGATATAATCCAGATATTCCGGCTTTTCCAGATTCATGGCCTTGTCCGGTCTCCAGGCCGGAAGTACCTGTACATCAAAAGACTCGTCCTCTTTGATGGCCTTATGCCATTTTAAATCATCTACCGGGTCGTCTGTGGTGCAGAGCAGGGTTACGTTAGACTGTTTAATCAGATTTCTCACGCTCATGGAGTCTTCCTGCAGCTTTGCGTTGCACAGGTTCCATACCTCCTCAGCTGTATCCCCGTTCAGAACGCCGTTGTACCCGAAAAATCTCTGCAGCTCCAGATGACTCCAATGGAACAGTGGATTTCCAATAGCCTTCTCCAGTGTTTCCGCCCATTTCTGGAATTTTTCTCTGTCAGGAGCATCTCCTGTAATATAATACTCCTCCACACCGTTAGAGCGCATCTGACGCCACTTATAATGGTCGCCTCCCAGCCATACCTGTGTGATGTTCTCGAATTTTCTGTCCTCTGCAATCTCCTGAGGATTGATGTGGCAGTGGTAATCCAAAACAGGCACCTGGGCAGCAAAATTATGATACAATTCCTGCGCTGTCTCTGTGCTTAATAAAAAGTCTTTGTCCATAAATTGTTTCATAGTGTCATTAACCTCCTTTTATTATAATCTACTAAATGTGCCTGCTGGATGTCAACAGGCACATTGAAATTTATTTTAGTAACTGCTCTGCCATAGGGTCTGGAACACCTAAAATTTGTAGCAAATTTGCTTGCAGAAGGCTTTTGGTGCTTCAGAGCATAGGGCTTAATGGTTACTTATTTTATACATATCTTTTATACATATCCCATAAGTCCGGGCAGCCACAGACTCAGCTGCGGAATGTAGGTTACCAGCATCAGCACGATAAAGATAGCCAGGAAATACCACAAAAGCTGCCGGAATACAGTTTCAATCTTCACCTTTCCTACCTTAACGCCTACAAACAGGGTAGTTCCCACCGGCGGGGTGATGGTTCCGATACACAGGTTGAAAATCATCATGATACCGAAATGGATAGTATTCATACCAAGAGCCGTACACACCGGAAGGAAAATCGGTGTAAAAATAAGGCAGGCCGGAGTCATATCCATAAAGGTACCAACGATTAACAGGATAATATTGATGATAAACAGAATCACAAACTTATTGTCACTGATAGACAATAATCCATTTGAAACCAGAGAAGGAATGTTGGTAAAAGCCATAACCCAGGACATAATACTGGACACGCCAATAAGGAAAATAATGATACCAGTCATTTCAGCGCTCTCTATAAGAATTTTCGGCAAATCCTTCAATTTAATAGACTTATAGCCAAACAGAGACAGCAGCAGACTGTATACCACGGCTACAACAGAACCCTCTGTGGCAGTGAAAATACCTGCGATGATACCGCCGATAACAATGATAATCAGCAGCAGGCAGGGAATAGCCTGAAGAAGAACATTGATTTTCTCTTTTCCGGTAAACTTACTTGTGCTTCTGTACCCTCTTTTCTTTGCAATAAAATAGATAACAACCATACAAGCCAGACCCCAGAGAATTCCCGGAATATAGCCGGCCATAAAAAGAGCTGCTACGGAAGTTCCTCCGCTGACTAAAGAGAAGGTAATCATAACATTGCTGGGCGGAATCAAAAGTCCTGTAGGTGCTGTTGCAATATTGGCTGCTGCAGAGAAATTCGGGTCATAACCCTCGTCCTTCTCAATAGGTCCGATAATGGAACCCATAGCAGAAGCAGCGGCTGTACCGGAACCTGAGATAGCGCCGAACAGCATGTTTGCCACAACATTTGTGTGAGCCAAAGCTCCGGGAGCCCGTCCTGTCACTAATTTTGCAAGGTTAATCAGGCGGACTGCAATACCGCCCTTGTTCATAATATTACCGGCCAAAATAAAGAAGGGAATGGCCAGCAAACTGAATACGGAGATACCAGAAAAAATTCTCTGGGCTCCTGTCAAAACTGCTACACTGGTATCCATAACAGGCAGAATGGCACAGATAGAAGAAATTCCAAGGGCCACTGCAATAGGTACGCCGGCAATCAGCATGATAACCAGAAGTACCAGAATAATTAAACCTGAAAGTAATGCTGTACTCATATCTTTTCTCCTTTCCTATGCTTCTTCCTCTGTAACTCTCTCATATCCTGCTGCCAGGTCAATAATATTTAAAATGGAATACACCACAACCAGAATACCGGAAAGAGGTACAATGATATAGACAATACCCATGGGTATTCCCAGGGAAGCTGTTGTCTGTGTCATGGAAAGCTGCATAATGGTATAGCCTCCCCACACCATAACGCTTCCTGCAAGAGCCATAATTAAAAGCTCAATAAAGATTTCCAGAACTTTTTTCGGTACTCCTGTCAGCTTATCTGCAAGAAAGCCCATACGCATGTGGTCTCTTTTTCCAAACACAAGAGCGGAAGCCAGCAGAGCCATCCAGGTAAAGCTGTAGGTCAGAAGCTCTTCCGACACGGTACTGGGACTATTGAAAAAATAACGGGTTACAATCTGATATGTACCTACGATTACCATAAGTGCAAATACAATGGCGCAGGCATAGCTCAATACAACATCAATTACTTTTCTGATACTATGTAATACCTTCATTTTTATTCAGCCTCCCCATCCGTATATTTTGCATTGATTTCCTGGATATGGTCATAAATATCCCCGATATGAGGATTATCCGCCAACATTTCATCCTGCACATCGGCTACTTTGTCCTTAAAGGCCTGTACATCCACGTC
>CABSEJ010000134.1 GCA_902476765.1 uncultured Blautia sp. | reverse complement strand
CTTCACGGGGTAGCTAAGATTTCCGATTCCTGTATTATTGATGATGAAGTAATCTCTGTTATCGAAGAATGCTGCGATTTAGGCCCTCTTCACAACCCGGCCAATTTAATGGGTATCCGTGCATGCATGGAGCTGATGCCAGGCAAGCCTAACGTAGCCGTATTTGATACAGCTTTCCACCAGACAATGCCGGAAAAAGCATATATGTATGCTATTCCTTATAAATACTATGAGAATTACAAGGTTCGTAAATACGGCTTCCACGGAACTTCTCACAGATTTGTTTCCAAGGAAACCATTAAATTCCTGGGACTTGACCCGGATAACTCAAAAGTTATCGTGGCTCACTTAGGAAACGGTTCCTCCATCACAGCAGTAGAAAACGGAAAATGTGTAGATACCTCCATGGGTCTTACTCCTCTGGAAGGTCTTGTAATGGGAACACGTTCCGGCGATTTAGACCCGGCTGTTCTGGAGTTCATCTGCAAGAAAGAGAACATGGACGTATCTGAGATGGTGAGAATCCTGAATAAGGAATCCGGTCTGTTAGGCCTGTCCAAAGGTCTTTCCAGCGATTTCAGAGACTTAAACGATGCAAGAGAGCAGGGTAACGAGGATGCTAAGAGAGCCATTGACTGCCTGTGCTACAGAATTATCAAATATATCGGTTCCTATGCAGCAGCTATGAATGGCGTGGACGCTATTGCTTTCACTGGCGGTATCGGAGAGAATGCAATTCCTGTCCGTGAAACTGTAGTAAAGGGACTGAGCTATCTGGGTATTACTCTGGATGAAGAAGCAAACCAGACCAGAGGAGAGAATAAAGTGATTTCCACACCGGATTCTAAAGTAACCGTAGCCATTGTTCCTACAAATGAGGAGCTGGCTATCTGTCAGGAGACTGCAGAACTGGTAAAAAATCAGAAATAATAGTTGACAAATCGGAAATCACTATGTATAATTGACAAGGTGTGATTAGGAGACTATTATGCTAATTGATTTATCGGAAATTTTATCCCTGGAAGGAAAGACACAGGTTGTAGAAGCACCTGTTTCCATGGATTCCTTTCATTCAAGGCTGGGAGATTTCCCGGTTATTGAGAAGGAGCCGGTTTCCCTGAGTATCACAAACACAGGAAAAAAGGTTCTGGAAATAGAAGCTAAGGGCCGTTTGGTTCTGGCTGTCCCTTGCGGAAAATGCCTGAAGGAAGTTCCTACAGAATTTCCCATTGAGCTGAAGCAGGAGATAGATATGAAGGCTTCTGAGGAAGACAGGATAAAAGACCTAGACGAAATGAATTATGTCACAGGTTACAGCCTGGACGTAGAGCAGCTGGTGCATAATGAGATTTTAATCCATTGGCCTGTAAGGGTTCTATGTAAAGAGGACTGCCAGGGTCTCTGCCCGGTATGCGGCAAAGACTTAAATGAAGGCTCTTGTGATTGCGAGAAAACAAGTCCTGACCCCAGAATGGCAGTAATCCGTGATATATTTAGCAAATTTAAGGAGGTGTAACCTATGTCCATCTGTCCAAAAAATAAATCTTCTAAAGCAAGAAGAGATAAAAGAAGAGCAAACTGGAAAATGAGCGCTCCAAACTTAGTAAAATGCAGTAAATGTGGCGCCCTGATGATGCCTCACAGAGTTTGCCGTGCATGCGGAAGCTACAACAAGAGAGAAATCATCAACATGGAAGAAGCATAAGAATTGCTCAGCAGCCCCGGAGAGAAATCTCCGGGGTTTTTTATGATATAGGAAAGTTCTCACTTTCCTATATCATAAAAAGCGCTTCGCACGGCGATGCGCACTCGCATGAAAGGCAGATGTCAGCTAAAGCTGACCACGCTCGGCGCAGCAAAAGTGTGCTTCTTGGAAGAAAATGGAATCGCAAGGGGTGCGAAGCACACTTTTGTTCCACTAGCAAACATGGATTCTTAATATTTTTGTAATATTTTCTCTGTAAAACCTTGCGGTTTTTGCTGAAATAGGATAAGATAGGAGTGATTAAAGACGGGATATAATAAATAAGTCCCGCAAAAAGACAGGGAGTAGGTTAGAGTAAGGAGGAATACTAGTGAAGAATAAATGGTTAAAGAAAACGGCAGTTTTGCTGACATCAGGATGCCTTATATTTTCTCTGGCTGGATGCAGCAAGGGACAGGAGATGGTAGATAAGGTGATGCAGAAAATAAATCCCAAGACCGAGCAAGAGGAGACCCAGACCGAAGAGATAGTGGAAGAACCGGAAGTAGATGTGGCTAAGCCGGAGCTTACCACTAATTTAGAAGGCTCTGTGACTTATACAGTAGGGGATAAGGCAGAAGCTCTGAAGGTGGAAGCTAAGGTTTCAGACAGCGGAACTCTTACTTATCAGTGGTATCAGTCAACTACTAATAAAAACGGAGGCGGCAGAATTATAGAGGGAGCTACGGAGAGTACATATACCCCTTCTACTAAGGAGGCCGGAATTCTTTACTATTATGTGGTGGCCACCAACAATATAGGAAACTCCAAAAACGGCATTACCAGCGAGACGGTTGAAGTGGTGGTAAACGAAGAGGGGGAAGAAGCTCAGGAAGGCACAGAAGGCCAGGAGCAGTCCCAGGAGGCAGATGGCCAGGAGCAGCCCGAGACAGCTGAAGGCGGCCAGGAAGCTGCCCAGGGAGAGACACAGCCGGAGAATCAGGGGGCAGCTCAGTAATCTGAGATTCCACAAAAGAGCAGCAGGGAGAAAAGATATATTCTATCCGGGCAGTTACAGGAATGGCTTTAGAAGGCCCTTTTCCTGTGACTGCCTCTTGCATTTTGTATGGATGTTTAGTAAAATCAGTGTTAGTATGACAGGAGGATACACATGGACAATAAAATCAGGGTTGCAGTAGACGCCATGGGAGGGGATAATGCTCCCCGGGAAGCTGTAAAAGGAGCGGTGGCTGCTGTACAGGAAAAGGAAAATGTAGAAATATTGCTGGTGGGACAGCCCCAGGTAGTGGAGCAGGAGCTGGCTGCCTGTTCTTATCCAAAGGAGAGGATACAGGTAATTCCGGCCAGCCAGGTTATTGAGACAGGAGAGCCTCCGGTGGCTGCCATACGGGGGAAAAAAGATTCCTCTATTGTGGTGGGAATGAAAATGGTGAAAAAGGGTGAGGCAGATGCCTTTGTGTCAGCCGGAAGCTCAGGCGCTATCCTGGTAGGAGGCACTACCATAGTGGGCCGTATCAAGGGCGTGGAGAGAGCGCCTTTAGCCCCCCTGATTCCTACGAAAAAAGGAGTTTCCCTGCTGATTGACTGCGGAGCCAATGTAGATGCCAGGGCCTCTCATCTGGTACAGTTTGCCAGAATGGGGTCTATCTATATGGAACGTGTGGTAGGAATCAAGAATCCCAGAGTGGGAATCGTAAATATCGGTGTGGAGGAAGAAAAAGGCAATGCTTTGGTAAAGGAAACGTATCCGATTCTGAGGGGATGTAAGGATATTAACTTTATCGGAAGTATCGAAGCCAGAGAGATTCCGGAGGGAGCTGCAGATGTGATTGTCACCGAGGCTTTTGTAGGAAATGTAATCCTGAAGCTTTATGAAGGAGTAGGTTCTACACTGATTTCCAAGGTGAAGGAGGGGCTTATGTCCACTCTGCGCAGTAAGATAGGAGCTCTTCTGATTAAACCTGCGCTGAAACAGACCTTGAAAAGCTTTGACGCCAGCCAGTATGGGGGTGCCCCTCTTCTGGGACTGAAAGGGCTGGTGGTAAAATGCCACGGCAATTCCAAGGAGACTGAATTTAAAAACTCCATCATCCAGTGCATTTCCTTTAAAGAGCAGCAAATCAGCCGGCGGATAGAGGAAAATCTCATGGTTGCAAATGAAAAGAAAGAGGAAGGATAAGGAGGTCATATCATGGAACTGGAAAAATTACAGAAGATAATCGCAGAGGTTCTGAATGTGGATACGGAAGAAATAACCACAGAGACAACCTTTGTAGACGACCTGGGAGCGGATTCTCTGGATATTTTCCAAATTATGATGGGCATTGAAGAAGAGTTTGACATCGAGATTCCCACAGAGGACGTGGAACAGATTGTTTCTGTGGGAGATGCAGTAGAGCAGATTAAGAGATTAGTTGGCTAGGCTTTCGGGATGTCACCAAGGCTGCCGGTAATTTTTAGGCAGAATGTGACATCCCCTTTTTTTGCAATACAGACATGCGAAGGAGAGAATATGAAGAATACAAAAAAATTTTTAGAGCTGGAGAAAAAAATAGGATACCAGTTTGAAAACTTCCAGCTGCTTATTAACGCCATGACCCACAGCTCCTATGCTAATGAACACCATATTCCTTATAACGGGAATAACGAAAGGCTGGAGTTTCTTGGGGATGCGGTGTTGGAAGTGACTTCCAGTGAATTTTTATTTCACAGGTACCAGGATATGCCGGAGGGAGAGCTGACTAAGAAACGGGCCAGCATGGTTTGCGAGCCGACTCTGGCACTGTGCGCCAGAGAGATTCCCCTGGGGGATTATCTGCTTTTGGGAAAGGGTGAAGAGGCCACAGGAGGAAGAAGCCGGGATTCCATTGTATCTGATGCCATGGAGGCCCTGATTGGCGCTATATATCTGGATGGCGGTTTTGCTAATGCAAAAGAGTTTATTCACAGGTTCATACTCAATGACATAGAGAGTAAGCAGCTCTTTTATGATAGCAAGACTACTCTTCAGGAAATTGTACAGGGATGTTACGAGGAAGACGTGCGGTATGTTTTGGTGCGGGAGGAAGGCCCGGACCATAATAAGTCCTTTTTTGTCCAGGCAATTTTGGGAGACAAGATTCTGGGCGAAGGCTGCGGACATACGAAAAAGGCGGCAGAGCAGCAGGCGGCTTACTGCTCCATTAAAAAGCTGAAAAGCGAAAAGGGAGATTTATGTATTTAAAAAGTATTGAGGTACAGGGGTTTAAATCCTTTGCCAATAAGATAACGTTTGAATTCCACAATGGCATTACAGCTATTGTAGGACCCAACGGAAGCGGTAAGAGCAATGTAGGAGATGCAGTGCGGTGGGTGCTGGGAGAACAGAGCGCTAAGCAGCTGCGAGGGGGAAATATGCAGGATGTTATTTTCTCCGGTACGGAAACCAGAAAGCCTTTGGGCTTTGCTTATGTGGCTATTACTCTGGACAACAGCGACCATAAGCTGCCTATTGATTACCAGGAGGTTACCATTGCCAGAAGATTATACCGCTCCGGAGAAAGCGAATATCTGCTGAACGGTACAGCCTGCAGGCTGAAGGATGTAAACGAGCTTTTCTACGATACAGGTATCGGAAAGGAAGGCTATTCTATTATCGGCCAGGGCCAGATTGATAAAATCCTTAGCGGAAAACCAGAGGAAAGACGGGAACTTTTCGATGAGGCGGCCGGTATTGTTAAATTTAAAAGGAGAAAAAATACAGCCATCAAAAAGCTGGAGGAAGAACAGCAGAATCTTACCAGGGTCCGGGATATACTGGGGGAATTGGCCAGACAGCTGGGACCTTTGGAGAGACAGTCTGAGACAGCCAGGGTGTATTTGAAAAAAAAGGAAGAACTGAAACATTTGGATATTCAGATGTTTCTGGTGGAAATGGGAAGAATCCGCAGTCAAATGCAGCAGGTAGACGAGAAATATTCCATTGCCCAGGGTGACTTGGAGGAAACCTGTAAGAATTTTGAGACCACCAAGGCAGAGTATGACAAACTGGAGGCTCAGCTGGTTCAGCTAGAAGAAGAGATTCAGACAGCCAGAGACGAGGCTACGAAAAAGGCTTTGCAGCAGCAGAACTTGGAAAACCAGATTCATATTTTGGAGGAACAGATTCATTCGGCCAGGCAGAATGATGCCCAGTATCAGGAGAGAAGCCGCACTCTGGGAGAGGATATAGAAAAGCGAATTTCAGAAGCCGGGGATTGCCAGAAGGAAAAAGATGAACTTTCTCAAAAGCTGCAGGAGCTTCAGGACAGCCAGAGAAAAATCCAGAAAGCTTTTCAGGATGCGGCTATGGAGATACATCGTCTGGAGGAGGCGGTGGAGAATGGAAAGAATGAGATTATTGAGATTCTCAATCTCCGGGCTTCCACCAAAGGAAAGCTGCAGCGCTATGACGCCCTGCTGGAGCAGATTTCCATCCGGAAAGTAGAACTGAACCAGAAGCATCTGCGGCTGAAAAGTGAAGCCTCTCAGATGGAGGAGGCTAAAGAAAAATACCAGGCAGAGAAAAAAGAAATAGAGGAAAGTATTGAGAAGCTGGTGCGGCAGGGAAACCACTGCGAGGACCAAATAAAAAAATACCAGGCAGAAATGGCCAGAGGAAACCAACAGCTGGAAATCGGCCAGACTGCTTATCACAGGGAAGCTTCCAGACTGGAATCTCTGAAAAATATAACCGAACGTTACGACGGTTACGGAAATAGTATCCGGCGGGTAATGGAGCAAAAGAAAAGAGTACCTGGGATTCGGGGCGTGGTGGCGGACATTCTGAAAGTGGAAAAGAATTATGAAACTGCTATTGAGACAGCTTTGGGAGGCAGTATCCAGAATATTGTCACAGACAATGAGGAGACCGCTAAGGAGCTTATCGGTTTTCTGAAAAAGAACAAATACGGAAGAGCTACCTTTTTACCGCTTACCAGTATGAAGAACAAAAAAGGATTTAATAATCCCCAGGCTTTAAAAGAGCCGGGGGTTATCGGCATTGCCAGCCAGCTGGTAAAAGTGGAGGAGCAGTACGAGGGATTGGCCAACTATCTGCTGGGAAGAACCTTAGTGGTGGACCATATTGACCATGGAATTGCTATTGCCAGGAAATACCAGTACAGCATCCGAATGGTTACGATTGAAGGAGAGTCTCTGAATCCGGGAGGTTCTCTTACGGGAGGTTCCTTTAAAAATAACAGTAATCTTCTGGGTCGAAGGAGAGAAATCGAGGAGCTTCAGGACAGCGTGGAAGCCCTGAAAAAGGATATGGATGAGATGCAGAAAAAGCTGGAGGAATACCGGGAAAAAAGAAACCGGCTGAGAGACCAGGCAGCATCTATCCAGGAGCAGCTTCAGGAGCTGTATATCAGGGAAAATACAGTGCAGATGAACTTAAATTCCATGTCAGGGAAGCGGGAGGAAATCAAGGCCGGTTATGAAAGCCTGAAACAGGAAAAAGAGGAGCTGCAAAAGCAGACAGCGGAAATAGAAGAGAACAGCGCATCTATCCAGATGGAGCTGGAAACCAGCGCAGAACAGGAAAAAAAGCTGGAAAGGAGCATCAACCAGAACCAGGAAATTCTGGAAGAAAAGAAAAAAGAGGAAAGCCGCTTTTCCAAAGAGCTGGAGGGCTATCATTTAAAAACCACGGAGCTTACTTCCCGCCAGGGCTTTGTACTGGAAAATCTCAGTCGAATCCACAGGGAAACAGAAGCTTTGAAGGAGCAGGAAAAGAAGCTATCTCTGGACAGAAGCCAGGGCCAGGAGGAGATTTCCAGAAAGCAAAAAGAGATTGAGGAAATCCAAAAGACCATTGAGGCTGCCAAAAAAGTAGCCCTGGAAGACCAGGAGAAGATGAAGGAGGCGCTGGCCAGAAAAGAAGAGATGAACCAGAGCCATAAGACCTTTTTTGAAAGAAGAGACGAGCTTTCGGCCAGGATGAATCTTCTGGATAAGGAGAGCTATCGCCTTCAGGGGCAGAAGGAAAAGCTGGAGGAAGAACAGGAAGCCCAGATGAATTACATGTGGGAAGAATACGAGATGACCTATGCCCAGGCCAGGGAGGAAGAAGAACCACAGCCGGAAGAGAGAAATCAGATTAAGAAAGAAATTGCGCAGGTAAAGGGAGAAATCCGTCAGCTTGGCAATGTAAATGTAAACGCTATTGAGGAGTATAAAGAGCTTTCAGAGCGCCATAGCTTTATGAAGGAACAGCATGACGACTTGGTGAAATCAGAGGAAACCCTTATGGGCATCATAGAAGAGCTGGACAGCGGCATGAAGCGGCAGTTCGAGGAAAAATTCGCCCAAATCCGTCAGGAGTTTGATAAGGCCTTTAAGGAATTATTCGGAGGCGGAAAGGGAACCCTGGAACTGGACGAGGAAGAAGATATTCTGGAGGCAGGAATCCGTATTATTTCCCAGCCCCCCGGAAAGAAGCTGCAGAATATGATGCAGCTTTCCGGAGGGGAAAAAGCCCTGACAGCCATTGCCCTTTTGTTTGCTATCCAAAATCTGAAGCCTTCCCCCTTCTGTCTTTTGGACGAGATTGAGGCTGCTTTGGATGACTCCAATGTTACCAGGTATGCCCAATACCTGCATAAGTTGACAAAAAACACGCAGTTTATTATTATAACACATAGACGTGGCACCATGACAGCGGCAGACAGGCTCTATGGTATTACCATGCAGGAAAAGGGTGTGTCTACTCTGGTGTCCGTAAATCTGATAGAAAATGCGCTGGATAAATAGGAGGAGAATATGGCAGAGGAAAAGAAAGGCTTTTTTAAACGTCTGGTGGCGGGACTCTCTAAGACCAGAGAGAATATTGTATCCGGAATTGATTCTATTTTCAGCGGGTACTCCAGCATTGACGATGATTTTTATGAGGAAATAGAAGAAATCCTGGTAATGGGAGATATTGGTATCAATACTACCACTTCCATTATAGAAAGACTGAAGGAGCAGGTGGCAGAGCGCCGTATCAAGGAACCGGCAGAGTGCAAACAGCTTCTGATGGACAGCATTAAAGAACAGATGGCCGTAGGGGAGACTGCCTACGAATTTGAAAACCGGAAATCTGTGGTGTTGGTTATCGGCGTCAACGGGGTGGGAAAAACCACATCCGTAGGCA
>CABSEJ010000133.1 GCA_902476765.1 uncultured Blautia sp. | reverse complement strand
GTCAGTGGGGATTCCAGTATTCTCCATATGTGTATTATAATGAACATTGTATTGTGTTTAACGGGGAACATATCCCTATGAAAATCGAGCGGAACACCTTTGTAAAGCTTTTTGATTTTATTAAGCTGTTTCCTCATTATTTCCTGGGCTCTAACGCAGACCTTCCTATCGTAGGCGGTTCTATTTTAAGTCATGACCACTTCCAGGGAGGACATTATACCTTTGCTATGGCCAAAGCGCCTATGGAAGAAATGGTAACCATCCCGGGATATGAGGATGTGGAAGCCGGTATTGTAAAGTGGCCTCTGTCTGTGCTCAGAATCCGCAGCCGGGACGAGAAGAGGCTTATTGATTTAGCCAGCCATGTGTTGGAAGTCTGGAGAGGCTATACCGATGAAGGGGCTTTCCTTTTTGCTGAAACTGACGGGGAGCCTCACAATACCATTACCCCCATTGCCAGAAAAAGAGGAGAACTGTTTGAGTTGGATTTGACTTTGCGAAACAATATTACCACCAAGGAGCATCCTTTAGGCGTATATCACCCCCATGCCCAGTATCATCACATTAAGAAAGAAAACATCGGTCTGATTGAGGTTATGGGACTGGCGGTGCTTCCGGCCAGATTAAAAGAGGAGCTGGAGCTTCTGGCCCGGTATATCCTGGAAGGCAAGGACCCGGCCCGGAATGAAATGCTGGAGAAACATGCAGAATGGGTGAAAGGCTTCCTTCCCAAATACCAGAATATTACAGAGGAAAATGTAATGGACATCCTCCAGGAAGAGGTAGGTCAGGTATTTGTCCATGTGCTGGAAGACGCCGGAGTTTACAAGTGTACAGAGGAAGGCAGAGAAGCCTTTAAGAGATTTCTGGGGACACTGTAGGACCTGGTATTAGATAAAAAGATAGCTGCTGTATTGCTGAAATTTGGCCATATTTGGGTAGGCCGGACTTTCAGTAATGCAGCGGTTTTTTCATTCCTGGGAGCAACGAGCTAAGGGGACATGCTTGCATGTCCATTTGATTCTTATGTTACTGTTTGCAACAGTTAAGCCCAGGTTTGCGCACTTGCTGCTGCTCTGTATTTCGATTCCCCTATCTTTCTTCTGTCCTTTATGCTATACTACAAGAAGAAAAAACAGACAAGGAGAATACAATGAGGGAAAAAATCCTGTTGATAGACGGACACAGTATATTGAACAGAGCATATTACGGGCTTCCGGATTTAACTAATTCCGAAGGACTGCATACCAATGCTATTTACGGATTCCTGAATATTATGTTCCGGATTCTGGAGGAAGAGAAGCCGGATTATCTGGGGGTAGCTTTTGATTTGAGCTCTCCTACCTTCCGGCATAAAATGTACCAGGAATATAAGGGGACCAGAAAGCCCATGCCAGGAGAGCTGCGGGAACAGGTGCCGGTTATGAAAGACGTGCTTACTGCCATGGGCATAGAGCTGCTGACTAAGGAAGGCTATGAGGCAGATGATATTTTGGGAACCGTGGCTAAAAAAGGCGAAGCCGCAGGAATGGACGTGACGATTCTGTCCGGAGACAGGGATTTGCTGCAGCTGGCTACAGAGCATATTTGTATCCGGATTCCCAAGACTAAAGGCGGAAAAACCACCATTGAGGACTACTTTGCCAAAGATGTGGAGGAAAAGTACCAGCTGACCCCGGCCCAGATTATCGAGCTGAAGGCTTTAATGGGAGATTCTTCAGATAATATACCGGCCCTGCCCGGCGGGGGAGAAAAACCAGCCACAAAGATTTTGCTGGAATATGAGACCGTGGAAAACGCCATGTCCCATGTGGGGGAGATAAAACCTAAAAAGGCTCAGAACGCCTTTTTGGAGCATTATGATTTAGCCCAGCTTAGTAAGAAGCTGGCTACCATAGATACAGACAGCCCGGTGGAGCTGGATATGGAGAAGGCCAGGGTTCAGGATTTCTATACCCCGGAGGCCTATGAATTCTTTAAAGAGCTGGAATTCAAAAACTTTCTTTCCAGATTTCAGGAAGGGGGAGGCCAGACCAAGGCAGAGGAAGGCTTTTCCAGGATAGAGGACCTTTCCAGAGCAGAAGAAATTTTCCAGGCTGCACAAAAGAAGGAAGCCCTGGGCCTGGAGGTGCTGGAGGAAAACCAGAACTTCCTTGGGCTGGGACTGGCCTATGAGGAGGAAGGAACCGTACGTTCTTTTTGTTTCCTGCCTCAGGGCTTTTTGACCCGGGACTATTTAATGGATAAGGCCAGAAGTCTGTGCGTGGATGCAAAGTTTACGGCATCTCTGGATATTAAAACCATGCTGAAGCATTTGGATATTCAGGAGCATACGGCTATGTTTGACGCCCAGATTGCAGCCTATCTTCTGAACCCTCTCAAGTCCCAGTATACCTATGACGATATCGCCAAGGAATATCTGGGAGAAATGCTTCCGGCTAAAGAGGATTTGCTGGGAAAACTATCTTATGAAAAAGCGTCCAAGGAGAAAGAGGAAGAGCTGGTAAAAAGTATTTGCTGCATGGCTTATGTGGCCCTGAAATCCAGGGAGCCTCTTATGGAAGCCCTTAGAGCTGCCGGTATGGAAAAATTGTTTACGGACATAGAAATGCCTTTGCTGTTTACACTTTCTGAAATGGAAAAAGAGGGAATCGGAGTAAATGCCGGGGAACTGAAGGAATACGGAGAAAGGCTTCAGGTTCGTATAGAAGAGTTGGAGAAACTTATCTGGCAGGAAGCAGGAGAGGAATTTAACATCAATTCGCCTAAGCAGCTGGGGGTAATTCTGTTTGAGAAAATGAAAATGCCCGGAGGGAAAAAGACCAAGACCGGATATTCTACTGCAGCAGATGTGCTGGATAAGTTGGCGCCGGATTATAAGCTTGTGGCGGATATTTTGGAATACCGGCAGCTTACCAAGCTGAAATCCACTTATGCAGACGGCCTGGCTAATTACATCGACCAGGGCGGAAGGATTCATTCTAACTTTAACCAGACCATTACAGCCACAGGACGTATCAGCAGCACAGAGCCTAATCTTCAGAATATTCCTGTGCGGACAGAGCTGGGACGGCTTTTGCGTAAGGTGTTTATTCCAAAAGAAGGCTATGTATTTCTGGATGCGGATTATTCCCAGATTGAGCTTCGTGTGCTGGCCCATATGTCCGGAGATGAAAAATTGATACAGGCTTACCGGGAAGCCCAGGATATTCACCGGATTACCGCTTCCCAGGTATTCCATATACCCTTTGAGGAGGTAACGCCTCTTCAGAGAAGAAATGCCAAGGCAGTAAATTTCGGTATTGTTTACGGCATCAGTTCATTCGGACTGAGCCAGGATTTAAGCATTACCCGGAAGGAAGCGGCCCAGTATATTGAAAATTATTTTGAAACTTATCCAAAGATAAAAGGATTCCTGGACGGTCTGGTGAAGCAGGCCAAAGAGCAGGGATATGTATCTACTATGTTTGGCAGGAGACGTCCTGTGCCGGAGCTGAAATCCAGCAATTTTATGCAGCGTTCCTTTGGGGAGCGGGTTGCCATGAATTCTCCTATTCAGGGAACTGCAGCGGATATTATTAAAATTGCCATGATACGGGTCAGCAGGCGGCTGCGGGAGGAAAATCTGAAATCCAGGCTGATTTTACAGGTTCACGATGAACTGCTGATTGAGACGGCAGAAGATGAAGTAGAGCAAGTGTCCGGCATTTTAGAGAAAGAGATGAAAGAGGCTGCCCATTTGTCGGTGGCTTTGGAAATTGATATGCACACAGGAAAAAACTGGTACGAGGCCAAATAGCATGTACCTGCAAAGGAGGAAAATACCATGAGAATCATAGGAGTGACCGGAGGCGTAGGTTCCGGGAAAAGTGCGGTGCTGAATTATATTGAGGAGCATTTTGATTCCAGGATTGTAAAGGCAGACGAGGTAGGGCATATGCTGATGATGCCCGGCCGGGAGTGTTATGAGCCGGTAATAGAGCTGTTCGGAGAATGGGTAGTAAAGGAGGACGGCTCTTTAAACCGCTCTATGATTGGAGACATTGTATTTGACAGTCCTGCTATGCTGAAAAAGCTGGATGACATCATCCATCCTGCAGTAAAAAAATATATTCTCCGGGAGATTGAAAAATCTAAAAAAGAAGATACAAAATTTTTCTTTATAGAAGCCGCTATTCTTTTGGAAGAAAAATATGATGAAATTTGTGATGAGGTGTGGTATATTTATTGCGAAAAAGAAGTCAGGATGGAGCGGCTGCGCCGTGACAGGGGCTATTCCGACGAACAGATACGCCAGAGAATGGAAAACCAGCTTTCGGAGGAAGAGTTTGAGGCCCGCTGTGACTTCCAATTATATAATGACGAAGATGTGGCGCATACCTATCTTCAGATAGAGCGAAGGATGAGAACATATTATGAATCTGTGTAGTATTGCCAGCGGAAGCAGCGGAAACTGTATATACGTTGGAAGTGAAAACACCAGTGTTTTGGTGGATGTGGGAATCAGCGGAAAAAGAATTGAGGAAGGACTCAGAAGCATTGACCGTACGACTAAAGAGTGTGACGGGATTCTGATTACCCATGAACACTCGGACCACATCAAAGGCTTGGGAGTGATTTCCAGAAAGCATCAGATACCGGTATATTGCACCAGAGGAACCATGGAAGCTATTTGGTCAATGAACACCCTGGGCAAGCTGGACAGGGATTTGTTCCATGTAATTGAGGCGGACAAGAGCTTTTGGGTGGGAGATTTACAGGTACAGCCTTTTGCCATATCCCATGATGCCGCAGAACCGGTGGGATACCGGGTGAACCAGGGGAAGAAGGCGGTGGGAATCGCCACGGACCTGGGGTATTATGATGATTACATAGTGGAGAATCTCTCCGGCCTGGATGTGCTTCTTTTAGAGGCAAACCATGATGTGAATATGCTGCAGGTGGGAAGCTATCCTTATTATCTGAAACAGCGTATTCTGGGAAAGAGAGGCCATCTTTCCAATGAAACGGCAGGGCGTCTGCTGTGCCGGCTTCTTCACCAGGGAATGAAGGCAGTATTTTTGGGCCATTTGAGTAAGGAGAACAATTATGAAGCCCTGGCCTATGAAACCGTGTGTTCAGAGGTGACTATGGGGGAAAATCCCTGGACTTCTTCAGATTTTAGAATTTCTGTGGCTCACAGGGACAAAGTTTCTGACTTTGTTGCAGTATAGACAGCCCAGGAAAGAAAGACAGTTCAAAAAAGCGGAAAGAAAAGGAAAAGGGCCCTGAGGGCCGGTATAGAAAAGGAGCAGAAAAACATGAAAAAGACAATCATTACAGTAGTGGGAAAAGACACAGTGGGAATCATAGCAAAGGTCTGCACCTATCTGGCAGAGAATAATGTAAATATCCTGGATATTACCCAGACAATTCTGGACGGATATTTTAATATGATGATGATTACAGATACCAGTCTCTCTCCCAAAAAGCTGAATGTACTGGCTCAGGAGCTGGAAGAAATCGGCAAAGAAATCGGCGTGACTATCCACGCACAGCATGAAGACATTTTTACCAAAATGCACAGAATTTAAGGAAGCTTGGGAAAGGACAGTAACGCCATGAAGATAAATATGTATGAGGTCAATGAGACCAATAAAATGATAGAGCAGGAAAACCTGGACGTGCGTACCATTACTATGGGAATCAGCCTTCTGGACTGTATTGACAGCGATTTGCAGCAGGTAAACCGGAAGATATATGAGAAAATCACCAGACTGGCCGGACATCTGGTGGAGACAGGGGATGAAATTTCCAGAGAGTATGGTATTCCTGTGGTGAATAAAAGAATTTCTGTTACGCCTATAGCCCTTGTGGGAGGAGCTGCCTGCAAATCACCGGAGGATTTTGTTACCCTGGCTGAAACACTGGACAGGGCGGCCAAAGAGGTTGGGGTAAACTTTATCGGAGGCTATTCTGCTTTGGTGTCCAAAGGCATGACAGGGGCGGACCAGCTTTTAATCCGTTCTATTCCCCAGGCTTTGGCTGTTACGGAACGAGTGTGCAGCTCTGTGAACCTGGGCTCTACGAAAACCGGAATCAACATGGACGCTGTGCGGCTTATGGGAGATATTGTTCTGGAGACAGCCAAGGCTACGGCTGCTCAGGATTCTCTGGGCTGTGCCAAGCTGGTAGTGTTCTGCAATGCACCGGATGATAATCCTTTTATGGCAGGAGCCTTCCATGGGGTGACAGAGGCAGATGCCATTATCAATGTGGGGGTTTCCGGCCCCGGTGTGGTAAAAACTGCACTGGAACAGGTTCGGGGCAAGAATTTTGAAATTCTCTGTGAGACCATTAAGAAAACCGCATTTAAGGTAACCCGTGTGGGACAGCTGGTGGCTCAGGAGGCTTCCAAGCGTCTGGGCATTCCTTTTGGTATTGTAGATTTATCTCTGGCGCCTACGCCGGCCATAGGGGACAGCGTAGCAGATATACTCCATGAAATCGGAGTGGAGTATGCAGGAGCCCCGGGAACAACGGCGGCTTTAGCTCTTTTAAACGACCAGGTGAAAAAAGGAGGCGTTATGGCTTCTTCATATGTGGGAGGTTTAAGCGGTGCCTTTATCCCGGTCAGTGAGGACCAGGGTATGATTGACGCAGTAAACGCCCAGGCCCTTACTCTGGAAAAATTAGAAGCCATGACTTGTGTCTGCTCTGTGGGGCTGGATATGATTGCCATACCGGGAAATACCAAAGCCACTACCATTGCGGGAATCATTGCCGATGAGTGTGCCATTGGAATGGTAAACCAGAAGACCACTGCCGTGCGTCTGATTCCGGTAATCGGAAAGGATGTGGGAGAGACTGTGGAATTCGGCGGCCTTTTGGGCTATGCGCCGGTAATGCCGGTAAATCCTTATTCCTGCGATGAGTTTGTAAACAGAGGCGGCAGAATCCCGGCGCCTATCCACAGCTTTAAGAATTAAGGAAATCATTTAATACATTTAATAAGAGGTAAGAATTACAGGAGATTTTTTCAGGTCACTGACAAAATTCTCCTGTATTTTATTTTTCAATACAGTTTCATATAAATCAGAGGCAAAAAGGTCTTTTTCAAAAAGAGCACAGCCTTTGGAGGAAAGCAGCCTGGGATAGTCTGCGGCTTTGGTGATAAAAGGAATTTCACTGTTGTCTTGTATCTGCCTTAGAAGGGGGGCTGCATGCTTCCGGAATCCCAGAAGCCTTACATATGAGGGCCGGGAAGCGGACTCTTTCTCTGTGATGGACAAAAGAATATGGAGCAGGCTCCGGTTTACCCGGGTATGGGTAATATCCCTGGTTTTTAAAAGAGCAGCAAATTGGGAGAAAGAGCGGAAATTGTCAAGATTTTTATATATCCGGTTGGAAAGCTCAGGGGAAACATCTGCAAAAGTACAGAGGGAATCCCGGCTTTGGACCATAAGGCTGTATTTTAAAAGCAGGGAAAAATCTTCTTCCGTGACAGGGGAGATGCAGGCCAGCATATCCTGCATATAAGAGAAAACAGAAACAGGCTGAAACGGGCGGATGTTCTGCAATTTGTTGTCAAGGTCCGGAGCCAGCAGGGCCTTCCTTAATGCGGAAGCGCTGGTAAGGCTGTGCTGCAATTGGGTCTCATGGTAAGCGTTTCCCTGCCGCTTAATGGTTACAGGATGTATATTGCTTCTCAGAGAAAAAAGAGCCTTGCAGTATTCTATGCCCAGTATGTTATTCGGGGTATCCAGCAAAGCCTGAAGCTGCCGTGCATCAGAAGAAATATTATCTGCTGAAGAAAGAAGGTATTCCAGAGCTTCTTTTCTGGCCGCAGGAAAGGTAAGGCCTTTTTTCAGGCTCTTTTTCAACTGCTGCCGGTATTCTTCCGGTTCCTCTGACAAGAAGCGGGCTGCTTCTAAAAGCAGAGAAATCTCTCCCTTTTCACTGCCAAAAGAGAGAAAATCCACGGCATGCAAAGCATCCAGGATGCCCACAGCTCCCCGGGCAAAATACTCTGCACTGGCTCCCGCATAAAAAACAGGCAGCTCCAGAACAACATCAGCTCCCCCCAGCAGAGCCATGCGGGTTCTGGCATATTTATGGAAAATAGCAGGAGTGCCTCTCTGGACGAAATCTCCGCTCATGATAACCAGCACAAAATCAGCTCCGGTGCGCTTTTTCGTTTCTTCTATTTGATAGGTATGTCCGTTGTGAAACGGATTATATTCTGCAATAATGGCTGCGGTTTTAAACATATTAGGCTTCCTTTCCTGGAGTAGGTTTTGCTGGCTGACAGGAACGCACTGCTGTGGAGAGGAGTTATGTCACTAAAGCGACCCACCGCAGGCGGAGAATCCTGCAAAGCAGGATTCTTTTTCATTATAACCGTGTTTCATTTTTTTGTCAGCAGGAAGGAAAATTTTTTACGATGTTTGGAAAAGAATACAATTTTTGGATAAAAAACCGCCGGGCAGGCTTGTGTGGATTTTTAATTAGTTGTATAATAATACCAAGCATGGCCTGAACAGGCCATTCATGCAGAGCAATCTGCATAAAGAGATTATCTAATGACGGAGGAAAAGAAAATGAACGTATTAGTAGTAAACTGCGGAAGTTCATCCCTGAAATTCCAGTTAATCAATTCTGAAACAGAGGCTGTTGCAGCCAAAGGTCTGTGCGAGCGTATCGGAATTGACGGAAGACTGGTATACCAGCCTGCTGGCGGAGAAAAAGAAGTGACGGAAGCTGCCATGCCTACACACACAGAGGCTATTAAACTGGTATTGGATGCCCTGGTAAACGAAAAAACAGGAGTTTTAAAGAGCCTGGACGAGGTAGAGGCTATTGGCCACCGTGTTCTTCACGGGGGAGCTAAGATTTC
>CABSEJ010000132.1 GCA_902476765.1 uncultured Blautia sp. | reverse complement strand
AGGTGGAAAGTGAGGAGTGATGCAAGGTCACTTCCTGATAGAAATCATAGTTTCGTTTCAGTTCTTCCTTGCTGAATAAATAACTGTGCAGATAAAGCCCGAAAATAGCATCTGCCTGCTTGCACATTCTCTGTCTGTAGACAAATAATGGATGATAATTTTCATACAAAAGATATCTCTTTTCCGGTGGGATTCTGGAATCATCCCATGGACGAAGCATCATAAACCGATCATCCAGCGCATATACCTGACGACTTTCATCATATGGAAAATACATATTTTCCACAATTTTTTTCCAGTATGCAGTTTCTTCCCGGGTAATTCCCATTCTGGAAACAAATGCCTCATATACATCCTCTCCAGCCTCTTTTAACATATCCAGCGATTTCAATGCATAACGGATATTTTCCCTTCCCATAAGATTGGTATAAAAATTATTATCCGTAATAGCATTGTACTCATCTGGTCCTGTTACCGCACAAATACAGTATTTTCCGCCCTTGCACTCAGCAAAATATCCTACATCCGCCCAGACTCTGGCAGTCTCCACAAAAACCTCAGCAGCCATATCTTTGAAAAACTCCATATCCCCGGTAACACTCACATACAGCCAAAACGCATAGGCAATATCTGCATTGATATGATACTGGGCCGTACCAAGTGGAAAATAAGTGGAAGCTTCCTCTCCATTAATAGTACGCCATGGATAAAGAGCCCCCTTCTGGTGTCCAAGAACTTTTGCACGGTCCCGGGCCTGATCCAATGTACGGAAACGATACTCCAGAAGTTTTCTTGCAAGCTCCGGTGCTGTGTACACAAATACCGGAAGCACATACATTTCTGTATCCCAGAAATAGTGTCCTTCATATCCTTCCCCAGAAAGCCCCTTTGCTCCCATTCCTGTGCGTCCGTCTCTTCCTGCAGACTGCATAATATGAAACAGGTTAAAACGGATTCCCTGCTGAAGGGTCTCATCATCATAAATCTGAACATCGGAAACATCCCAGAATTCATGGATTTTATCCATATGAGCCTGGAATTCCTTCCTCCATCCATTCTCAGATGCCTCTTTCAGTTCTTTTTTCGTAAATCTTTCCAGCTCGCTAACCTCCATGTCCTGACTGGATGTATAGACAATAGCTTTCTCACAGGTAACCGTAGTATTTTCCGGAATCTCCATTCTGCTTTCACACACAGCATGTCTTTTTTCTTCCTCTGTTTCAAAAACAGTTACAATCTCTCCGGCTCCTTCTATTTTATACTGACTTCCACAGCCCACAGTCATGCAACTCTGCAAAGTAGTGCCCTCATAATACAGCACACCGTCTTCAGCCTGAAGTTTATCCATATGCAGTCTGCTTCCAAAAGGACCATAGCCGATCAGCGGATTTGTCTTCCTCGTATGATTCTCCACATCCCCATTTAAATGAGAGCAGATACGAATCTCCCCTGAAAAATTCACTGGTGTGATCTGAATTCGCTGGTACATTCTGTTCTTATGCACCAAAGACACAAAACGTTCCATCACAAGCTGCAGCTTTTTCCCCTTTGGAGAAATCCAGGTCAGCTTTCTTTCCACATAGCCATCTTTCATATGGAGCACACGGCTGTAATCTTCCACCTTGCCGGTGCGCATGTCAAACAGCTCTCCATCTGCATAGATTTCTGTTTTCTTAAGATCCGGCAGATTCAGAAGTGACTGGCTCTTGGTCGGAAATCCATAATTCCACTCTCCGTAAGGAATGTCCACACTTTCATAAAATCCGTTGATAAAGTTGCCTTCCAGCCCTTCATCAACAGAGAAATCATAGCCTTCTTCAAAAGTACCTCTGGTACCAATATATCCATTTGACAATGCAAAGGTTGTCTCATTCCGGTAATTGGTTTCCATGGAAAATTCCTTTTCTGTAACATTCCATGTCTCTACTGGATAAATCGGTTTCTTGTTGATATCCATATTCTCATCCTTTCACAGCCCCTGCAGTAAGACTCTCCATAACCTGTCTCTGCAGAAGGATAAATAAAATAATTGTAGGAAGCACCGTCATCACAACTGCTGCAAACAGCGCGGAATAGTTGTTTGCAAAAGTTCCCATATAATAATTCAACGCAATAGGAACTGTCCTTGCACGGTCACCGCTTGTCAACATCAAAGCGAAATAGAACTCATTCCAGATATTGATAAACTGAATCATGGCAATGGTCACAAGTCCCGGCTTCGCCAGCGGCAGGATAATATGTAAAAATGTCTGGATAAAAGTTGCGCCATCAATATAAGCCGATTCCTCAAGCGCTGTGGAAATGGTCTTATAATAGCTGACCATAACAAAGAAAGACATTGGAATTCCCATTGCAGAATACACAATGATCAGACCAAGCTTTGTATCAAAAATCCCCAGCTTCTGGAAAATGGCAAACAATGGCTGGGAAATTGCCTGTGCCGGAAGCATTAAGGATGCTGAGATCAAAAGCACGATCAGAGTTTTCAGTTTAAAATCAAATCGAGAAATCACATAAGCGCACATTGCAACCAGCGCTACCGTAACAAGAACACTGATTCCCACAATGAGCACACTGTTCATGAAATATTTCAAAATCGGTGCATACTGAAGTGCCGCCTTATAGTTATCCAGGTTAAAACTGGATGGCAGGGACAATGCAGAGGAGTTAATCTCTGCATAAGATTTAAAAGACCCCAAAAACGCCCAAATGATTGGTGCCAATGAAATAAAAATCAAAAAGATCATAAAGAAATATTTGAAAAAGGACGCGATCCCATTTTTCACTCTGCTTGTTTTTCTCATTATGCCGCCTCCTTTTTCTCACGGAAAAGACCTTTGATCAGAATAACCAGTGTGATTCCGATAATGATCTGTACTACCCCTACTGCGTTTGCTTTTCCATAATTGTTTTCCAGTGTCGCTGCCTTATACAGATAAATGGGCAGGTTCAAAGTAGAAGTTCCAGGTCCGCCTTTTGTTGTCATGTAAATAATGTCAAACTGTGACACCATGGCCACACTTGCAAGAGTGACACAGGTTCCGCATACATTTCGCATCAGCGGTAGCGTAATATAACGGTCTGCCTGCCAGGGAGTTGCACCGTCGATTGCTGCTGCCTCATAAATCTCTTTGCTTACAGCACCCATTTCTGCCAGAAAAATAATGGTGTTAAATCCGGAATAGAGGATCCAGGTTGCTGTCACCGTCCAGAATGCATATCTGGAATTTCCGAACAGATTTGGAACCATGGCGTAGTCGATTCCAAGAAAATCCATGATTGGCTTTACAATTCCGAACATAGGATTTAAAAGCAGAGTAAACATAACACCTGTTGCCGCTGTAGGAATGATATTTGGGATCATGTATGCTGTTCTTGCAAATTTCCAGCCCTTCGGTTTTCTTCGAAGAACAAGTGCCATAGCAAGACCAACACCTACATGTATGGTGGACTGCAGCACTACCCACAGAAGGGTGTTCCGGATGGAGCAGATAAAATCGCTGTCACTGAAAATCGTAATAAAGTTTTTGATTCCCTGAAATGCAGGTGAATTAAAAGCGGTATAATCACACAGAGATGTGTAAAAAACAGTGATGATAGGAGCCGCATATACCAGTGCAAATAAGATCATGCAGGGAATGGTAAACAAAAAAATCCATATCTTTTTATTCTTTGTATTCATTTTTTCTCCTCACAAAAAGAATCCTGCCTGCAGAAAATTCCAACGGAATTTCCTGTTTCATAAAAACAGCCTGTCACCAGAGCTGTATTGGTGCCGGTGACAGGCTATTTACATTATTCCACGTTCTTTGCTGCCGCTTCTGACAGTTTTGTGCAGAACTCTTCTGCTGTGATGTTTCCATATGCCAGTTCCGGAAGCTCTGTTGAGAAGGTATCAATTGTATTCTGATACCAGTATGCCTGATTCTGTCCGTAAGTCACCTCTGCCTTGCCCTGGATTTCAAGTGCCTGTGCCATCAGAGGATCGCTCTCGGAAAGTGTATCCGGAACCTCAAGATTATCAGATACAGGCTGTAATCCGGTCATTTCCAGAGCCTTGATCTGGTTTTCCGGAGTTGTCTCGAATTTCAGGAATGCAACTGCTGCCTCTATTTTCTCAGGATCGGTAGCGCCTACCATATCGCCAGGTGTTGGAACCATTTCCATTCCGTTCCCTGGAAGAAGCATGATACCAACCTTGTCATAGAAGCCTTCCGGAGCCTTCTCTGTCTCAGAGAAATCCGGGATCATCCATGGTCCGTTCGGGAACATTGCAACTTCGCCGTTAAAGAAATGAGTTGCCATTGGATCATATTTTCCGCCAACAGCATCTGGTGTTGTATAGTTCTGGAACATTTTCTGGATGTTCTCTGCTGCTTCAATTACTTCTGGTGTATTGTAATCTGTTGGATACATAGTGTTCATCCACTCATTTCCAGCATCACCGTTTGTTCCAATAAGAGCACTCATCCACAGGTTTGTCAGCCATCCGGAATCTGCACTATCCATTCCGATCGGGGTGATTCCTGCTTCCTTCAGCTTGTCGCATGCTTCAAAGAACTCATCCCAGGTTGCATATGCTACTTCCGGAGCCTCGATTCCAGCCTGCTCAAACAGGTCTTTGTTATAGTAAATGTAAGAAACCTCTTTAGAAACCGGAATACCATAAATCTTGCCATCTACTGTATTGAAATCCAGAGATGTTTCATCAAACAGAGATTTCCACTCCGGATCTGCATCCAGGTAAGGTGTCAAGTCTGCTACTTTTCCGGATTTTGCAGCCAGCTCGATAATGTTGTTTCCACCATTGAAAACGATATCCGGCAGATCTCCGCTGGAGATAAGAAGTTTGATTTTCTGATTAAATGCATCTGTTGTAGGAATTTCCTCAAAGCTGAACTCTACGTTCTTTCCTTCCTCTGTCTGCTGAAAAGCTTCGAACAGATAGGAATAGTACTCAGCTGCGTAGTCGGTTCCTACGTGATAGTTGATTACGCTTAAGGTTACTTTTTCATCATCGGCAGCCATTACAGGTACAGCCATTCCCGCACACATAGTTCCGATCAGTGCTGCTGCCATAATTTTAGAAATCATTTTTCTTTTCATGATGTTCCTCCCTTGTTTTGGTTTGTGAGTGTATTATAGCCTGTAAAGCCCCTTTTTTTAATAAAAGACCTTGTGCTGTTCCTTGGATATTTCCGCACCATTTTCCTGATTTTTTCCCATTTTTCTCCTTTTCTTTCTCCTGTTTAAAAATTTTGTCCTCTTCTTTAAAATACATGACATTCCTGCAAATTTAATTGATGTACTTTTTGAAATGTGGGATAATATAAAAGTAATTATTTTTCCAAATTAAGGAGGTTTTCCATTTTGGCTGATCACACTCCTAAGAAATATCCCTCTCTCAGATTTTTCATTACCGTCACCATTATGATCATCGTGGGATTCGTTTTACTATTATCTGTGGGATTTTATTATATCAAAACTTCTTCTATATTAAGAAAGACCTCCCGCGACTCCATTGTGCGGGAGTTAAATCAGGTCAATGATACCATACAGGACCAGGTGGAGACAATTGATTCCGTCATTCCTCTTTTTATGTCTAATGAGGTGATCCAGAATGCACTGGAAAATCCGGACGCGGGAACCAATCATCCATTTTCCGTAGAGCGGCAGATGTCTTATATTTATAACAGTTCTGCTCTTTCCGAAAAGAATTTCACAGATTCCATTTACATTTATAACAATCATAACATTATTTACCATGCCTATACTTCCGGGATTCTGGAAAACGTGGAAGATACCTCAGACTTTCTGCAAAGTACCATCGACGCCTCTGATCCGCACCTGATGTGTTATACTTCCCCGCTACACGAACAGAACATGTACTTTGCCCGCAATCTGTATAGCAGCAATTCAGGAAACAGGATTGGTATGATTGTTATCAACATCAATGCCAGGAAATGGATTGAATACTGCTCGAAGACCATTGATTCATCCTGGTTTATTATGCTTTTTAACAGAGAATTTTCCCTTAGTACAGATTCTGATTTTTCAGGAGAGGATCTTCAGACTTTATATTCCAGTCTGAATACAAAAAAAGGCTCTGTGCTGTTTAAGGAACAAAGCTTTGCCGGCAAAGATTATTTCATGGCATCCCAGTCCCTGGAACGACTGGGACTTACCTCCGCAGTGGCCGCTCCCAAAGAACTGCTTCTTGAAAACCTGAACAGTACCCTGAAATCCTATCTTCTGGTTACCCTGGCAGTGGCTCTCATTGCCCTGTTTGCGGCATTTATTATTTCCCGGGCAGTTACCCGTCCCATTGATACCATGATTCTTCTCATCAATGAGATTTCAAAAGGAAACCGCAGCTCCCTTCCGCCAGAAAGCTTTTATCAGGAATTCCAGGTGTGGGCCCAGTCCTTTAATCAGATGCTTCTGCAGCTTGACACCTATTATCAGGATATTTATCAGCAAAAACTTCTTATAAAAAATGCCGAGATCCGTGCTCTTCAGTCCCAGATGGATCCACACTTTCTTTTCAATGTGCTCAACACTATTGCATGGAAAGCCCAGATGATTGACAACGAAGAGATTTATGAGATGGTAATTTCCCTGGGAAGCCTGATGAAAATGAACACCCTCTCCCGAAATCACAATTTCACTTCCATTTCAAAAGAAATGGAATATGTGCGACTTTATGTATATCTTCAGCAGATGCGTTTCGAGGACAAAATTTCCTGCGATATCCAGATACCGGAACAGGCTCTTTCCTGCGAAATCCCCTGTCTTTCCATTCAGCCACTTGTGGAAAATGCAATTGTCCACGGTCTGGAACCCAAGAAAGGAAAAGGTCATCTGATCATCCAGATCATAGAGGGAGATGACCAAATGCTGGAAATCTGCATTATTGACGACGGAATCGGTTTTGAAGTGATACCAGATATTCAGTCCATCCGGCATTCTGAGAAAGACAGCCACACTCACATCGGCATGAAAAACCTGGACAAGCGGCTGAAACTGCTTTATGGATCAGACTCGGGGATAAAGATCACAAGCCTTCCAAACAAGTGCACCACAGTTTCTTTCCACATTCCAAGAAAGGAGTTTTCCCATGATATTTAAGCTTCTTGTAGTTGACGACGAAGTCACTATGCGAAAAGGTATTTCCAATTATATGAACTGGGCATCCATCGACTGTCAGGTTGTGGGAAGCGCTTCTGACGGAATGGAGGCCATAGATTTTCTGAAAAATCATCCTGTGGATATCGTAATCACAGATATCAAAATGCCCGCTGCAGACGGACTGGAAGTAGCTCGCTTTGTTCACGAAAATCATCCTATGACAAAGGTGATCATCCTGACCGGATACGCTGATTTTGAGTACGCACAGACTGCCATCAAATATCACGTCACCTCCTTCATTTTAAAGCCAACCAATAAAAAAGAACTTTTCGCTGCTGTCCAGGAGGCTCAAAAGCAACTGATTGTTTCCCAACAGCAGGAGAATATTGCAAAAGAAGGTGTCTTTTTCCTGAAGGATCAGCTGATGCAGGAGCTGACTGACCATCCCTGCACAGAAGAATTAAAAGAAAAGCTTCTTTCCCTTGGACTTCACATGGATTGCTATTATGTAGCAGCTTTTAAACCCTCTTCCGATGAACCGGATCTGTCAGCTCTGAAAAAAATTGTAATTGCGGAGAAAAAGAACACCTATTGTTACCGTTATAACAATTTAATCCTGAATGTTTATTTCCAGACGGAGCCCAGCCCTTCCATTCCAGAATATATTCTGGAAAACTGTCGTGAGATCTCCGGTATTGTAAAGGCATTCAGTTCTTCTGAAATTCTTACCGGGATCAGTGCTCTTCATCAATCCCCGGAAGCGTTTCAGATGGCAGTTTCCGAGGCCATCCAGGCACTTACCCATAACTTTTATAGCGAACAACGAATTTCTGTTTTTGAAAGCATCAATTCCGAGGAATCTGCGGAACTTTCTGTAGAAAATTCACTGAATCTTTATCAGATTGAAAGCAGTCTGAACAACTGGGCTTTCCAGGAAGCCAGTTCTGTTTCCAATCATATTTTTTCCAAGTTCAAAAGCAGTTTTACCAATTCACAGGATGCAAAGAATATCTGTTCCCAGATTTACTACATCTGCTGCCGTGTACTGGTAAAAAAAGAGCTGGAGCCTGTTCCCCTTAGATATCTGGAAGACCTTTTGAAATCCCGGGATATTTTTGCCCTGGAGAGTGCTGTTTCTCAGATCATGGAATATACCAGGGAAAACAGTATGAACACCCATGCAGTTCCCAATTACATTATAGAAAACACCATACAGTATATTGTCCAGAATCTGGCTGGAAATCTCTCCCTGGATACCATTGCTCAGGAACTGCATATTTCCCCCTCCCACCTAAGCCGCACCTTCAAAAAGGCAACCTCCTGTTCTCTTACTGAGTACATCAATAAGGAGCGCATTCATAAGGCAAAGGAGCTTCTGCATAATACGGATCTGCTTACTTACGAAATTGCAGAAGCTGTGGGATATAAGGATGCCACCTATTTTTCTTCGATTTTCCGGAAATATGAAGGCCTGAGCCCTTCTGAATATAAAACAAAGTTTTTTGTACAATAGAGATACAATAGAGATTCACTGCAATTTTCCTAAAAGTTTGTTGCACAATCCCCTCACATCCTTTATAATTAGTTAATTGATTAATCTTTTATCAAATTAAAGAGGGAAAGAGGTAAAGAAACAAATGAAAAATCTATGGAACAAATGGACCGGGATTGCACTGGTAAAACGAATCGTCGTCGGTCTGATTCTTGGTGCCATCCTTGGAGTTGCAGCCCCCGGTGCAACCAGCATTG
>CABSEJ010000131.1 GCA_902476765.1 uncultured Blautia sp. | reverse complement strand
TGGAGTCACCACTTTATGTTCTTCCTGGAAAATACATACCGAAGCCTGAGAATGCCACTTATGTATTTGAAAGTGGAAAAGCCTACAATGTGGGATGCCTTCAGCTTAATTCTGACGAAACTGTTTATATAGAGTACGGAGCAGTTGTAAGCGGAAGAATCTATTCCAGAATGGCAGACAGAGTCCGTATTCTGGGAAATGGAATCCTGTATGGAGGAAACTGGCATGCATGGGACGAAAATGGAGCAGAGCAGCTGATCGTTCCTGTATTGGGTGAGAACATTGAAATACGCGGAATCACACTTCTGGATGGTGGTTCCTGGCATATTGTTCCGGTTGCATGTAAAAATGTTCTGATTGAAGACGTAAATGTTCTGGGAAAAGTGATCACAGGAGATGGCGTCGATATAGTCGGATGTGAGAATGTAGTGCTTCGTAATTGCTTTATAAGGGCAAATGATGATTGTATATCTATTAAGGCTGTGGAATTCCAGGATCCGTCAGGCTGCACAGATGTGAAACATATCCTTGTTGAGGATTGCCTGTTCTGGAATGCAGAATTTGGAAACACACTTGAAATCGGATATGAAACCAGGTGTGACGAAATTACAGATGTTGTTTTCAGAAATTGTGATGTTGTACATTGCCAGTATGAGGGCAATCAGTCAGGTGGAGTACTGACAATTCATAACGCTGACCGTGCCCATGTACATGATATTGTTTATGAAAACATCCGAATTGAAGATGCCCAGGAAAAATTTATTGATATTAAAACTCTTGATTCCAAGTATTCACGAGACAGGGAAAGAGGCATGGTAAATGATATTTTCTTTAAAAATATTGAAATTACAGAAGGCACTTTTCCAGTATCCATTATACGTGGTTTTGAGATGAAAAATGAAGTGTGCAGACCTCATGGCTTCTATTTTGACAATGTGGTAATTCATGGAAAAAAGGTGATGTCACCAGGTGAATTACACATGGTTGTGGAATTGTCAGATGAACTGAAATTCCAGTAAAAGGAATTAACAAAGGAGATGGAAGAAAGCATGGATATTTTGCTTATCGGAACCTATACACAGCATGATGCCCCTGCTGTATTGGAGAAACAGGAGCTTGGAAAAGGTATCTATCTGATTCCGTATAATGAGATCCTGGGAGATGTTGCAGGAACTCCTCTTATCATACAAATGCAGAATCCTTCCTGGGGTTGTCTGGTGAAGAACCGGCTTTTTGCGGTAAGTGAAAGTGAAAATGCTGCGGAAATTGTGGAATATGAAGTAGGGGTTCAGGAAGAAAGGCTTACAGCAGAGAAAAAGGCAGGTCTTCAGATGCCTGGAAAAGCATCCTGTCATATTGAAAAGGATGAAAAAGTACAAAGACTTTTTGTATCTGATTACGGAAGTGGAGATTTAAAGGTGATCGACATTTCAGAAGCCGGCAGCCCGAAGCTTTTACAGGAAATTTCTTTTACAGGAAAAGGGCTGGATCCGGAACGGCAGGAAGCATCTCATATTCACTCCTGCTTCCTTCATAGGGGAGATCTGTATGTAGCTGACTTAGGGTGTGATAAGATTTATTCTTTTGACATAGATAAGGGAAAGCTTCTGCAAAAAGAAACCATAGAGGTCAGACCTGGAGCCGGTCCAAGACATATGGAAGTACTGGATAAAAATGGAAAAACATATCTCTATGTATTAAATGAGCTGGATCTTACAATTTCTGTTTACTGTAATGGGAATCTGTGCCAGACCATATTCCTGGAAGAGAATTTGCCAGAGGGTGCGCTTGCAGCAGAACTGTGTATTGCAGAGGGAAAAATGCTTTACGCATCTGTGAGAGGAACCGGAGAAATCTTTGGATTTACAATAGAAGAAAATGGAATGTTAAATTTAAAACAAAAAGTTGTAGTTCCGGAAGGATGGTTTCGAAGTATCTGTCTGGACAGCAGTGAGAAGCATTTGCTTGCAGCAGATCAGAAAACAGGAAAAATATATATTTTTGACAGGCAATCAGAGGGAGAACTGGGAAATCAGCGGGTGCTTGTGGAAGTTCCCGTACCTGTGCAGGTATTGTCTGGGAAAATAGAATAAGAGAGGAAAACTGTGATGAGAAAAAAAGCAATCGTTACAGGTGCCAGTCGTGGAATTGGACGTGGAATTATCAGAGAACTGGCAGCAGCCGGATATGATATTGCCTTTTCCTATCGGACACGAGAAGATGAGGCAAAGGAAGCAGCTGAAGAAATAAGAAATATGGGTTCCTTTGCCTGGTATGCAAAGGCTGATATGGCACAGGCAGGAGAAGGAGAGAAGTTTTTTGACCAGGCTGTTAGGAAACTGGGCGGACTGGATCTGCTTGTAAATAATGCCGGAGTTACCGTGTTTCAGTCCATTCTGGACCTTGAAATGGAGGAAACCCAGAAAATGCTGAATCTGGATCTTTTGAATTACCTTGTACTTTCCAGTAAGGCAGCCAGATATATGAAGGCACATGAGGTTAAAGGATGCATTATCAACATAACCTCTTCAAGAGCAGAAAGAGCATATCCGGGAGATTGTGTTTACGGCGGCATAAAGGCTGCAGTGAACCGGGCTTCACAGTCTATGGCACTGGATCTTGCACCATATGGGATCCGTGTGAACTGTGTGGCTCCGGGAGCTATCTGTATCCGTACGCCAGAGGAAATAAAAGCAGAAGGCAGGACAGAGCTGGAAGGCTTCTGGGAAAGTCTGGGAGAAAGAATTCCAATGGGCAGAAATGGAACACCCAAAGATATAGGAAGAGCGGTAGTATTCCTTGCAAGTGAGAATGCAGCTTATATAACCGGAGAAGTATTGCGGGTTGACGGAGGACTGATCCTGCCGGGAATGCCGGAAAAAGTAGAAAATGATAAAAATGCCTGGGGAGGAGAAAAATGAGAGTAACGATCAGAGATGTAAAAGTAATTTGCTGTGCGCCGCAGAAAATCAATCTGGTGACAGTAAAAGTGGAAACAAGTGAGCCGGGATTATATGGTGTGGGCTGCGCAACTTTTGCCCACAGACATCTGGCAGTGGTTGCCGCTGTGGAAAAATATCTGAAGCCGTACCTGATTGGCAGAGATGTTTCTGATATTGAAGATATCTGGCAGTCTATAAAAGGAATGAGCTACTGGAGAAACGGACCTGTTTTAAATAATGCCCTGTCAGGTGTGGATATGGCATTATGGGATATTAAAGGCAAAATGGCCGGTATGCCCCTGTATGACTTACTGGGAGGAAAATGCAGAACCGGAGTTCCGTGCTATACGCATGCTGAAGGCACCACAATAGAGGATTGTGTGCAAAAAGTAGGAGCATTAAAGGAAAGAGGATATCGCTGTATCCGTGCGCAGGTTGGAGGCTATGGCGGAAAGGATATGCCTTATCAGCCGCCGGAAGGTTCCTTTGAAGGCTGCTATTATGATCCAAAAGCATACATGGCAAAAACAATACAGCTGTTTGAGCGCCTCAGGGAAACCTATGGCTGGGAACTGGAGCTTTGCCACGATGTACATGAGAGGCTGAGACCTTCTGATGCAGTGATATTTGCAAAAGATATGGAGAAATTCCGTCTGTTCTTTCTTGAGGACTGTCTTTCTCCGGAACAGAGCGGATGGTTTAAGCAGATCAGGCAGCATTGTACTACTCCGCTGGCTATGGGAGAGCTGTTTAACAATCCAAACGAATGGCTGAATCTTATCACAGAAAGAGAAATTGATTATATAAGAATCCATTTAAGCCAGATTGGAGGAATTACACCGGCACGCAAACTGATTGCTCTTTGTGATGCATTTGGAATAAGAACTGCATGGCATGGACCAATAGACCTTACTCCGATTGGTCACGCAGTAAATATCCACCTGGATATGGCTTCTCCGAATTTTGGAATCCAGGAATGGGCTGACACCAATACCTTGTCTGAAGATGCAGGCGCAATTGCCTTACATCAGATTTTTACCGGAATTCCGGAAATGCGGGACGGATATCTGTATCTGAATGGGAAACCGGGAATTGGTGTGGATATTGATGAAAAAGCAGCAGCTGAGTATCCGTGCAGCGAAGAGGTTGTCACATGGGATTGGATGCTGCCAAGGCTTCCAGATGGAACAGCAGTAAGACCGTAAATACACTCGCTTTGTCACAGTATTTGTAGGCAGTGGAGGTGGATTGTCTACTCCTGCAAATATTGTACAAAACGTATAAAAATGCACAAAAAATATTGTGAATACATACGAAAGTAATAATAAATCGAAAAAAATGTTGTAAATAATTGGTGAGTATGATATGATTCTAACATCACCGGAAACGTTACCGGTAACAATACCGGAAACGATACCAAAAAACGAACCAGACAACTGAAAATACTCAGTTGGCGGAAAATAAAATTATACTAGGAGGTATAAGAAATGAAGAAAAAAATGTTGGCAGCAGTATTAGCTGGAACAATGGTTATGTCCCTTGGAACAAACCTTTGCTGGGCTGATGGAGAGAAGACCAAGGTCACTATGACTGTATGGAATGGTGAGTGGGGCGATCAGCTGGATCGTACCATGGAGTCCTTCAACAGCAAACATGATGATATCGAGCTGGATATCACAATGCAGTCCGGAGATTACTCTGATTTCCTTGGAACTGCAGCTGCAACAAATGACTGGCCGGATATCTACATCCTTACACCATGGACACAGGTGCAGGATTTTGCAGAGGTCGGAAGAATTCAGGATTTAAGCGGAATGGATTTTACTGAGAAGGTTTACCCGACCGCTCTTGAGGCTGCTACCTATGATGGAAAAATCTACGGATATCCTGCAAACGTTGAGTACCTTGGTGTATTCTACAACAAGCAGATGTTTAAGGATGCCGGAATCGAAGAAGTTCCGAAAACAAGAGATGAATTCGAAGCAGCATGCGAGAAGCTGGAAGAGTCCGGCGTAACACCAATCGCTTCCACCTTCAAAGATTCCTGGACTCTGAAACACATGTTCAGTGTAATGATGTCAAACGTAGTACAGGATGATATGGAAGGCTTCCTTGATCAGTTAAATTCCGGCGAGGGAACCTTCAATGTAGACGGCATCGATGATGTATTTGCAACAGCAGATATTATCAAAGCTCATTGTGGAAGCAATATGATGGATTGTGACTCCACATCCGGTTTCAACGCACTTGCAAACTCTGAAGCAGCTATGCTGATCAGCGGTGAGTTCAGCCAGAACGTAGTAGCAAAAATGGATAATCCGCCGGAAATCGGATACTTCGCATTACCAGTATCCAACGATGCTGAGAGAAACAAAGCAGCAGTTGACGTAGGAATCGTATATGCAGTAAGCACTCAGACAGAGCATATGGATGCTTGCAAAGAGGTTATTGACTTCTTAAGCGATGCTTCCCTTTCTGATGGATATATTGCAATTGTAACTGAGAAACCAGGTTCTGCACCGGCTTCCCAGGATTTCACAGTTAACTATGATTCTGCATCTACAAACGATTATCTGGAATATGCAAACAGCGGAAACGTAATTCCGTGGGTATATCAGCAGTATGTAAACGGATTTGATGTTATCTCCGGAGATATCTTCCAGGGCTACATGGCAGACGCTGCTGACAAGGATGAGGTAATTTCCGAGCTTGACGCAGCATATCTTGAATATCTGGATCAGTAAATAAGAGGAAATGCTGACCTGCGATTCCCGGGGGGAGCACCCCCCGGGAATCTTTTTAATGGAAGATTTATCGTGATATCTGTATAAGCAGATGAGCCTTTTAGAAAAAGAAAGAGAGGATAATATGTCATCTTTATATAAGAAAAACAAGAAATTTTATCTTCTGCTGATTCTGCCTGCTTTGCTTTTGTATTCCTTTGCAATGCTGGCACCTCTGTTTGGCGGAACCATTCCATATTCATTCCTGAAATGGAACCTGATGTCCGGGAAAAAAGCTTTTGTGGGATTTGACAATTATGTAAAACTGTTTTCCGATACAAAATTCTGGACTTCCTTTGGATTTAACCTTTTTGTTGGTGCGTTCACCATTATTGGTAGCAATGTTTTTGGATTTATTCTTGCTTATTTCCTGAATGAGAACATTAAGGCTAAAGGCGTGGTTAGAGCTATGTTCTTCATTCCTAACATTGTTAGTGCCGTATTGGTATCCTTTATCTGGGTGTTTATTTTTACAAATGCAATGCCTGCACTTGGCGGAGCATTGGGATGGGACTGGCTGGCAAATATAAGCTGGTTCGGAACTCCGTCAATGGCAACTGTGACGATCATTGTGGTTTCCATCTGGCAGAACATTGGTTTCTTGATGATCATTTATACCGCAGGTCTTCAGACTATTCCGAAGGATGTTATGGAGTCTGCTGAGCTGGATGGCTGCAGCGGTCTGAAAAAAGTTCTGAAAATCGAGCTTCCGCTGCTTATGCCAACTGTCACGATCAATCTGTTTGTTTCTATTTCAGGAGCATTTAAGTCATTCGATATTCCGAACGCAATGACAGGCGGTGGTCCTTACGGTTCCACAATGCCAGTTGCCATGAATATTTACCAGGAAGCTTTCACCAAGTACAACCTGGGCTATGGCTCAGCGAAATCTGTAATCCTGTTCCTTACAGTAGCAGCGGTTACTCTGATCCAGTTGTACTGCACTCGTAAGAAGGAGGTAGAATACTAATGAAAAAGAAAGTATGGCTTCCAACCATTATTATGTTTTTCTTTGGTGTCCTGTTCCTTATGCCGATCATCCTGCTTGTGATGAACGCATTCAAGACACATAACGATATGATCCAGAACTTCCTTTCTTTTCCCCATTACCTCTATACCGGTAACTTTACCGAAGCTATAGAACGTCTGAAATTCTGGAGAGTAGTCGGAAACTCAGCATATGTAACCCTGGGAACCATGCTGGTATGTACCATCATTTCCTTTATGGCTGCATATGGAATTGCGCACATCCCTGGAAAGCTTGGAAATGTTTTGTATCTGATTTTCACCCTTGGACAGATCATTCCGTTCCATTCCATTATGATCGCGCTTTCTGTACAGCTGACCAACACAAACCTTTTGAATAACCTGACCGTACTTATTTTCCTGTATGCCGGCTTCCACGGAGCATTCGGTATTTTTACCTACGTTGGCTTTTTGAAGTCCATTCCGAAGGAATTGGAAGAGGCAGCAGCAATTGACGGCTGTGGCATGTTCCGCTGCATGTGGCAGGTAATTTTCCCATTGGTACGCTCCACAAGCATAACTCTTCTGGTACTGTTTTTCCTGTGGACATGGAATGATTTCCTTATGCCAAACCTGTATGTTTCAGACAGTGGTTTGAGAACCCTGACAGTTGCTATTTATATGTTTAAGAGTACCTCCGGATCTGAGTGGAATCTGATGCTTGCCGGAATGACTCTGTCTATGGTTCCAATCATAATCATTTATATTGCAGCACAGAAATATATCACCAGCGGACTTACCGCAGGTGCAGTAAAAATGTAATTGAAAAGGAGAACGGCAGAAAATGGACAATATTAATTTACAGAGAATTGAAGGCTATACAGTTCAGCTGGTAGCAGAGGATGTCTGGGCAATCGATGAGTTCGGAGCAGACATTATTTATCTGGTAAAAGGTGAAAAAAGTGCAGCTGTGATCGATACCGGTTCAGGTTTTGGAAATCTGAAAAAGGTGATCGAAACCCTGACTGATTTGCCATATGTTGTATTAAATACACATGGACATCTGGATCATGTGGGCGGCAATCACGAGTTCGGAAAGGCATATCTGAGTGAAAAAGATTTCAAAATGGCAGATACAGAAAAACTTAGAAGCGGCTGGAAGAAATATGTGGAAAAAACAAAGAAGGAACCGGGATTTTATGGAACAGAGTACATAATTGAAGGTCGTGAGCCTGGAGATTTCCAGATGCTGCCGCTGAGCGAGCATCAGATCTTTGATCTGGGCGGCAGAAGTCTGGAAGTGTTATTCACACCAGGACATACTCCTGGAAGTGTAGTTTTCCTGGATAGAAAAAATAAATTTCTGTTTGCCGGAGACAGTGTAGTGTCAACTCCGATCCTGATTTTTGATACCTATTCCTCAACAGTAAAGGAATATGCAGAGGGATTAAAGAAGTTAGATAAAGAAGATTTTGAGCTTATTTTCCCAGGACATTTTTTACGTCCGATCGGAAAAGCAATTCTTCACGATCTTATCACATGTGCTGATAAAATCGTAGAAGGAACTGCAAAACCGGAGCCTATTGACTTCAGCCATATGTCTTCAGAACCAGCTTTCCTTTTCAAATATGGAAAAGGAAACATCGCTTATAATGACAAGCATATTTGTTAATAAAAAATGATAAAAAAATCATTATAAATTTATTAAAAATCATTTGCCATAATATGCCGGGACATATATAATGAATACATTGTTGTAGGAGAGCGATTATGGAGAAGATAACAATTAAAGAGGTTGCGAAATTGTGCGGCGTAGGAGTCAGCACAGTGTCCAGGGCAATTAACAATCACCCGGACATTAATCCGGAAACGAAACAGAAGATTCTGGATGTGATCAGAGAGTACAATTATGTACCGAATAATAGTGCCAGAAATCTGAAAAGAGCTGATTCCAATACGATCGCAGTTGTAATAAAAGAAATCAGCAACTCATACTGGGGTGTTATGCTTCATGTATTGGAGCGGGAAGTCCGTGACAGGAAATATTGCCTGGTATTGCAGAATGTAGCAGATGATGAAGACGAAGTTGAGCTTGCCCTTCAGCTGGAAAAAGAGAAAAAAGTCAAAGGAATCATATTTCTTGGAGGTATGTTTAATTATGACGAGTTAAGGCTGAGAATGCTGAGAGTTCCGTATGTGATCAGTGGTTCCGGAAAAACAGTTCCGG
>CABSEJ010000130.1 GCA_902476765.1 uncultured Blautia sp. | reverse complement strand
TCCGGTTTGCCGCAGCCGTATTTTTCCCCTCTGTCATAATATATCTCAGAACAGGGACCGCAGGGGCCTGCCCCGTGCTCCCAGAAATTGTCTTCTTTTCCGAAACGGTAGATTCTTTCTGCCGGAATTCCGATTTCTTTATTCCAGATATCAAAAGCCTCGTCATCGTCCAGATATACGGAAGGATACAGGCGCTGTGGGTCCAGTCCCACCACCTGAGTCAAAAATTCCCAGGACCAGGCAATAGCCTCGTGCTTAAAATAATCCCCAAAAGAAAAGTTACCCAGCATCTCAAAAAAAGTGCCGTGACGGGCAGTTTTTCCTACATTTTCAATATCCCCGGTACGGATACATTTCTGGCATGTGGTAACTCTGTTTCTGGGCGGAATCTCTGCTCCTGTAAAATAAGGCTTCAAAGGCGCCATACCTGAATTAATCAACAGCAGACTTTTATCATTGTGAGGAACAAGGGAAAAGCTCTTCATGGCCAAATGTCCCTTGCTCTCAAAGAATTCCAAAAACATTCTTCTTAGTTCGTTCACTCCGTATTTCTCCACGGTATTTCCCTCCTGACGGTATCTCTTTTCTATTCTAAACAGCCATGCCTGTATATCAGGCATTACCAATTAGTCACTGTTTTTTATCATAGCACATGAAACCAGGCATTTCAAGAAAAATCCTGCTTCGGTTTGAGCCGGCTGTCTACCGGTGTTTCCCGGTTTTCTTTCTGCTGCTCCTGGTTTTTCTTTCTCTGTTTTTTTCTCATACAGTCTAAATCTATTTCATAAATGGTGTTACCCTCTTCCACTAATCTGGTTTCTTCTTTTTCCATAATCTTATTCTCCTTTCCTTACTAGAGTATGATACAGCAGGACAAAAGACATAAATCACTTCCATGCATAGAGACTCTTATCCCTGCATATAGTGTAGCAAACTGCAAAGAAGGAAGCTGTCTATGGAAAATCAATGTCTTCTGGACGAGATGGTAGCTGAGGATTCCGTGGAAATGCTGAAGGCAGCCTTGCCTTATCTTCCGGCCAGAGGCCAGTCCTTTGTATCGGTGTTTGCTAAATTTTTGGAGCTGCAGAACACCATACGGCTTTTTCAGGTCCCGTCTCAGAATATGCAGATATGTGCCCAATCCTACTCCAGGACCAGTCCCTTAGAAATGCTCACCGCCTGCAGCAAGGTCTGCCATGGTCCTATGAAGGAGCAGTTAGAGGGCATGATTAACACCCTGGCTATGCTTCAAATGTTTGAATTCACCCAGACTCCGGCGTCTTCGGACAGCCAGCCGAAAGGAGCCAGCAGCAATTATGAATAACCGCCAAAACCCACAGTCACGGGAAAATTCCCAACAAAAAAGCCCTGAGAAAAACCATCCGGGAACAGCAGGTTTTGAACAGAATAGCTTCGGGAACAAAAAGTCCGGACAAAAGGATTCTGAAACAAATGCTTTTGGAACCGGGGATTCCGGGCAAAAAAAGGCCCAGGAGAAAAACTCCTGGGTAAATCATCCTGATTTGGCAGGCATGGATGCCGCCAAGCTGGCCATGTTAAACACCCTGGCCCAGCAGGGAGCCGGAAAAAATCCTACGGAACTGCTGCCTTTTCTTATGTCCGCTGCCACTCAAAATAAATCCCGGGGCCTGCGTTTCTCTTCTCAGGAGATGGACGCCATTATCCAGGTCCTGAAATCAGGGAAATCCCCGGAAGAGGTGGCCAGAATGGAAAAAATCATTCAGATGATGAAACTTTTTCATTGAATCCGGAAGCTGCCTCACGAAACTAAAATCCGGAATATTTCTGTTTCGTGGAGCAGCTCTGGCTCTCAGGACAGTCATTTCTTTATCCCTTCTCTTACACGGTGCCCTTTTATACTGTCTCCTCTTTCAACAGACAGTCTCTCAGAAGAGTCAGGGCCATAGCCACTGCCTGAACTCTTATCTGGGTTCTGTCTCCTTGGGAATGACATTCCAACACCTCTGTCCTTCCTTTCAAACAGCAGCCGATAAACACCGTGCCTACCGGAGTCTGCGGCGTTCCCCCATCCGGGCCTGCCAGGCCTGTAACAGACAAAGCTGCATCGGCACCGGCAGCCAGGGCACCTCCCTGGGCCATCTCCTTGGCGCACTTCCGGCTGACAGCTCCATGCTCCTTTAGGGTACTTTTTTTCACCTTCACAAGCTGCCTCTTAGCTTTATTGGAATAAGTGACAAAACCTTGTTTTAATACCTGAGAAGCCCCGGACACATCTACGATTCTGGCTGCCAGAGCTCCGGCAGTACAAGATTCTACCGTTGTCACCGTAAGGCATTTCTTTTTCAAAAGCTCTACCACTGCTGCTTCTAAGGAAGCATGCTCATCTTCCCCGTAAATATGATGTCCGAAAGTTTCCCACAGCTTTCTCTCTGCCGGTTCTAAAAGCTTCCGGGCCTGAATCTCATCTTCTCCCCTGGCTCTGAGACAAACTGTTGTCTCTCCCGGTGTTTCTGAAAGTAGGATTTCCGGATTTTTCCGTTTTAATAAAGTGCCGAGAGCTTTTGCCGCCTGTCCTTCCTGGGTGCCGCAAATTTTCAAAATGCGGGTACACAGGACTCCCGGCCTGGTTTTTTCCAGGCAGGGCACTGCCTGTGCTTCAAAGAGCCGGCAGATTTTCTTTTCATTGCCGGAAAGGAAGAACAACAGCTTTCCGTTTTCCTCCAGCATTTCCGTCTCAGGAGCAATCTCTTTGTTCAAAACCTTCCGGGCTGCTTCCCGCAATAGCCCTCTCTGGGCTTCCCCGGGACCACTGAGAATAAACAGAGCATCCGAGCGCCGGCAGGCCTGCCGCAGGCATGCCCCCAGCCGCCTCCTATCCTCTCCCGGGATACTCTGCCCCATAAGAGTATGGCCGAGAGCAGTACATCTTCCGGCAATATAGGCTCCGGCCTTGTTTACCTTCTCTCCCAGAAGAAGCCCCTGGTCTGCGCATATGATTTCCGCCTTCATATTCTCCCTCCCTTCCTGGCATCAGCAGCTTTAGTCCTGCATACTGAGAACTTTTCTGTTTTTTACAATATAGTCTACAAGAGAAATTACCGTAAGAGCAACTGCAATGACAATAAACAGAGTAATCAATCCCTGGAAAATGTCATTCTGTATATCCATAATCATAAGGATAATCATAATCATCTGAGAAACTGTCTTAAACTTTCCCCAGTAGCTGGCGGCAATGACAATACCGTTATCCGCTGCAATCAGGCGGAAGCCGCTGATAATAAACTCTCTGGCAATGATGATAATGGTAATCCAGGCTGCAAGCTGTCCTGTGGAGGTAAAACAGATAAGAGCAGAGCATACCAGCAGCTTATCCGCCAAAGGGTCCATAAACTTACCGAAATTAGTTACCAGATGATATTTTCTGGCCAAATAGCCGTCCAGGGTATCTGTAAGGCTGGCAGCAATAAAAATCACCAGGGCAACCCATTTTCCTGCATCCCCTACAATATCATACATTAAAAAAGCTACAAAAAAAGGAATCATGACCACTCTTGCTATGGTCAGCTTATTGGGTGTATTCATCTTTCAACTCTCCTATCAAATCATATTCAAGGGCTCCGGTGACATGGGCCAGGGCAAAATCTCCTGACATCAGCTCTGTAGCTGTGTTTATAAAAATGTAGCCGTCCACATTGGGTGCGTCCCCGTAGGTTCTTCCCACATAGGCATTCTCATCGGCCACCTTTCCCTCAATCATTACTTCCACTTCCGTGCCGATACGGGCATTTCCCTTGTCCAGGGAAATTTCCTGCTGCAGCTCCATCAGCTCCTCCTGCCGTCTCAGCTTTTCCTCTTCCTCTATCTGGTCCGGCATAAGGGCTGCCGGGGTATCCTCCTCCGGAGAATAGGTAAACACGCCCAGACGGTCAAATTCCATGGTGTCGATAAACTCCATCAGCTCACGGTGTTCTTCCAGAGTCTCTCCCGGGAAACCGGTAATCAAGGTGGTTCTCAGAATAATATCCGGAATTTCCCGCCGCAGGACAGCCACAATATCTGTCAGCTCCTGCTTGGTAGTCCGTCTTCCCATCCGTTTCAGAATTCTGTCATTGCAGTGCTGGATAGGCAAATCCAGATAATGGCAGATTTTCTTTTCTTCCTTCATGGTCTGAATCAGCTCAGGATATATTTCCTCCGGATAGCAGTAGAGTATACGAATCCACTGAATACCGCCAATTTTGCACAGCTCACGAAGCAATTTGTGAAGAGTCTTCTCTCCGTATAAATCCTTTCCGTAAACCGTGGTTTCCTGCGCTACCACAATCAGCTCCCGCACACCCTGGTCTGCCAAATGTCTGGCCTGTTCCAAAAGCCGTTCCATAGGAACGCTTCTGTATTTACCCCTGAGCTTGGGAATGATGCAGTAGGTACAGTGCTTGTCGCAGCCTTCCGCAATCTTCAGATAATCATAATAACCGCCAGTGGTGATGACCCGCTTTCCGCTGGCCTGCGGGGTTTCATCAATGTTCCGGAAGTCCAGATACCGTTCTCCCTGGAACACCTTGTCCAGAGCCTGGATTATCTGGTCAAAGCTGGCAGTTCCCAGCACAGCATCCACCTCGGGAATCTCCTCTATAATTTCCTTTTGATATCTCTGGGCCAGACATCCCGTAACCAGAAGAGCCTTCAGAGCTCCTTCCTCTTTGTACCGGGCCATTTCCAAAATACTGTTGACACTTTCCTCCTTGGCGTCGTGGATAAAGGCGCAGGTGTTGATTACAATCACTTCCGCCTCTTGCTCTTCATTGGTAAGCTGGTAGCCATGCTCCACCAGCATGCCCAGCATTTCCTCGGAATCCGCCAGGTTTTTGTCACAGCCCAGAGAGATAAACAATACTTTTCTCATGCCGCCTCCTTCTGCACTAGCACAAAGGACCGCCGGCAAGAAGCTGTCAGCAGTCCCTGTACATGTTTTTTTCTTATTCTTCTTCCTGAACAGTCACTTCCTCTTCCGGTTCATCGGGAAGAATGTGCACCTTGCCTTTGTAAATTTCTTCCACCGCTGTGGACAGAGGCTTTTTCCCTGCGGAATGAACCAAGGCCTCTTTTCCGGCAATCAGCTGTCTTGCTCTTTTGCTGGTGGCAAGAACAACAGAATATCTGCTGGTTACTAAAGGTTCGTCCTCCATCTGGGCACCTTCGTTAATGGCTTCCATCAATTCTGAGTATTAGGGATGTATCATATCTATTCTCCTTTCTTAAATACCGCAATTTCCCCGGTAATTTTCCGGATAAAATCCCGGCAGTTTTCTGTCTTACAATGTTGGCTCTGAATCACTGCATGCATCTGGTCCACACAGTCTTCTATCTGATCGTTAACCAGAATGCTGTCATACTTTTCCATTCCCTGAGCTTCCTCAAAAGCCCTGGAAAGTCTGGACTCAATAACTTCCATGCTCTCGGTGCCTCTTCCTACCAATCGGCGTTTCAGCTCCTGGGCGGAAGGCGGCGTCACAAAAAGCAGCAGGGTTTCCGGCAGCTTCTCCTTTACCTTCAGGGCCCCCTGAATCTCAATTTCCAAAATCACATCCTTACCCAGGCTTAACTGCTTTTCCACATAGGCCTTGGGTGTTCCGTAATAATTGTCCACATATCTGGCATATTCAATCAGGGCATCCTGAAGAATCAGCTCTTCAAATTCCCGTTTGGTATGGAAAAAATATTCCCTTCCATGCTCTTCTCCCGGCCTGGGTTCTCTGGTGGTGGCTGAAATGGAAAGGGAATAATTATCATATTTTTCCATAAGCCTTTTTATCAGTGTACCCTTGCCGGCTCCCGAAAAGCCGGAAACCACAACTAAAATTCCTCTGTTATCCATCATATTCCCCTTTTAATTCGTTTTCCGGAATCGTGCCGAAACGCTTCGCAATGGTTTCCGGCTGCAAAGCGGAAAGCACTACCATATCCCCGTCTGTAATCAGTACAGCCTTGGTCTTTCTTCCCTGAGTAGCATCTACCGCCTTTCCTGCCTCCTTGGCCGCCTGGACCATACGCTTAATAGGCGCTGCGTCCGGGCTTACCACTGCCACCACCTTATCCATATTTACAACGTTTCCGAATCCGATATTCAATAACCTTGACATAAAGCTTCCCGCCTTTATTCAATATTCTGAATCTGTTCCCGGACCTTCTCAATCTCTGTCTTTAAATCAATGGCCAGATTGGAAGTTTCCAAATCATTGGCCTTTGACAAAATAGTATTGGCTTCCCGGTTCATCTCCTGGGCAATAAAATCCAGCTTCCTGCCGATTCCCTCTTTTTCTTCCAGGACCTGCTCCATATGGCTGATATGGCTTTTTAACCGGACCGTCTCTTCATCAGTACAGATTTTGTCTGCAAAGAGAACCACCTCAGCGGCAATCCGGCTCTCTTCTATCTGACTGTCAGCCAGAAGCTCCTTTACCTTGCCCTCCAGCTTCTCTCTGTACTCCTTTAAAATCAGAGGTCCTCTTTTCTCCACCAGAGCCACTTTCTCCCCCATATCCTTCAGCTTTTCCAAAATGTCGCTCCGAAGATGGGCTCCCTCCTGGGTTCTGGTATCTACAAACTGCCGGGCAGCGCTGCGGATAACCTGCTCCAGGGCTCCCCAAAGCTGTTTTTCATCCACTTCCTGCTCCTCCATGGTAAAGACCTCGGGGAAACGGGAAAGAGAAGCTGCACTGACTTCATCGTCCAGTCCGAACTCCTCACCTATCTGCCGGATATAGGATGCGTACTGTTCTGCCAGCTCCCGGTTGTACTTTACATACACCCGGCTCTGCGTATAATCTTCATAGGTGATAAACAAATCCACCTTTCCCCTCTGTACATATTCTTTCAGAAGGGTACGGATAGCCGCCTCAAAAAAGCTGAGCTTTTTCGGCATCCGCATGTTAATATCCAGATACCGGTGGTTTACGGATTTCATCTCCACTGTTATCTTTTTTTCTTCATCCAGTAACTCGGCTCTGCCAAAGCCGGTCATACTTTTTATCATGTCTTACTCTTTTCTCATGTCCTATATTTGTCCTGGTCAGGTTTTTCCCTTGGAATTTGGCATTAGATTCAGACAAAAACTCTCCGTCCAAACCGGCTGCATCCTCCGGTTTCCCCGTTACAGCACATAAACATACATAGTTATTATAAGGCAAGGACCTAAGTGCGTCAAACACTTTTTTGCTTCCCGTGGAAATCTGACTTTGCATCTGATTTTACAAATTCTGATTGCAGCTTGGCTTTCCCGTGGAATCCTGCAAAGCGGAATTCTTTTTTCTTGGCTTCATTTTATGATTGTGATAGAATAGGGACCATGAAGTTGACAAACCAGAAACTTATTAACTAAGTAGTCTTACTGACTACACCATTATTATACTAGGAGTAATACATTATGGCATTTGACGGAATCACCATTGCCAGTATGGTGAAAGAATTTCAGGACACCATCCTGGGAGGGAAAATCAATAAGATTGCCCAGCCGGAGGCAGACGAGCTGCTGATTACTATAAAAAACAATAAAACCCAGTACCGGCTGCTGCTGTCTGCCAGCGCCTCTCTCCCACTGATTTATTTTACAGATAAAAATAAGGTCAGTCCTCTGACAGCTCCAAATTTCTGTATGCTTCTGCGGAAGCATATCGGCAGCGGCCGTATTGGGGCTGTAAGCCAGCCGGATATGGAGCGGTCTATTGAATTTACCATAGAGCATTTAAACGAGCTGGGAGATTTATGTACCAAAACCCTGGTAGTGGAAATCATGGGTAAACACAGCAATATTATTTTCTTAAACCAGGACAGAATGATACTGGACAGCATCAAACATGTGTCCTGCAATGTCAGCTCTGTCCGGGAGGTATTGCCGGGAAGAGATTATTTCCTGCCCAAAACTCAGGAAAAATACAATCCCCTGAAAGTGACGGAGGCAGAATTTATCCAGTCTGTATATGAAAAGCCTACTGCCCTCTCTAAAGCTCTGTATACCTCCCTGACAGGAATCAGTCCCTGCATAGCGGAGGAAATTTGTTACCGGGCATCCTTAGACGGAAGCCAGTCTCCTAAATCCCTGTCCCAGCCGGCCCGGGAGCATTTATTCCACACTTTTCGGCGGGTCATGGAGGATGTAGAAGAAGGAAATTTCTCTCCTAATATTGTCTATAACGAGAAAGGGGAGCCTGTGGAATACGCTGCCATTCCCCTCACCAAGTACCGGGACTTTACTGCAAAAGAGTTTTCATCTATGTCCCAGGTTCTGGAACAGTATTATGCCCAGAAGGATAAACTGACCCGTATCCGGCAGAAATCTGCGGATTTGCGGCGGATTGTTCAGACTGCTCTGGAACGAAACCGGAAGAAGCTGGATTTGCAGACCCGACAGATGAAAGACACGGAAAAAATGGACAAGTATAAGGTTTACGGGGAACTCATCAACACTTACGGCTATAACCTGGAAAGCGGAGCAAAGTCCTTCCAGGCTCTGAACTATTATACCAATGAGGAAATCACCGTTCCCCTGGACGGAGCTCTGACTCCCCAGGAAAACGCCAAGAAATACTTTGACCGGTACGGAAAACTAAAGCGTACGGCCCAGGCCCTGGAAGAGCAGATAAAGGATACCCGGGAAGAAATCAGCCATCTGGAATCCATCAGCACGGCTTTGGATATTGCCCAGCAGGAAAATGATTTATCCCAGATTAAGGATGAGCTGACAGAATATGGCTATATCAAAAAGCATTACACGGGAAAGAAAAAAATGTTGGCAAAATCCAAGCCACTGCACTACATTTCCAGCGACGGCTATCATATTTATGTAGGAAAAAACAATTACCAGAATGAAGAACTTACCTTTAAATTCGCCACAGGAAATGACTGGTGGTTCCATGCCAAAAAAATGGCCGGCTCCCATGTAATTGTAAAATGCGGCAATGAGGAG
>CABSEJ010000129.1 GCA_902476765.1 uncultured Blautia sp. | reverse complement strand
CTTCCTGGCTGTTACTATCCTGACCCTTATCCTCCTGGCCGCAGCCTGCTGTGAAAGCCAAAGCTCCTGCCATAATTGCCATCATCCATAAATTTCTCTTCTTCATTTGTTTTCCTCCTACTATAATCTTTCAAACATAACCTTTACCTGTCCTCCGCACACCATGCCCAGACCTGCGGCGTCCTCGTTAGACAGGTTATATTCCTGCAGGGCAAAATCCTCTTTCATCTCTCTTGCATAGGCTATGGCCGCTGCTTCCACGGCGCCGCCTCCGATGGTCCCGCAGATTGCCCCATCTGGGAACACTCCCATACGGCTGCCTGCTCCTCTGGGAGAAGAGCCTTTTTTCTCAATCACTGTAACAAGAACCTGGCAGCGGCAGTCTCTGATTCCCTGAGCTACCCTTTCCTCTAAAATATCCCGTTTTCTGCTGTTCTTTACCTGAATGATTTCCCCGGCGATGCTGACTGCAATCTCTGCCGGCGTCACAGCTCCTATAGGCAGTCCTACCGGGGTATGGATTTCCCTGATACGCTGAGGAGATATCCCGGATTTCTCCAGCCTTTCCAGTGTCAGGGCAGCTTTTTTCCGACTACCTATCATTCCCACATACTCGTATTCTTTTTCCAGTATCTTCTTGAGGCACAGCTCGTCATCCTTATGGCCTCTGGTGACGATAATATAAAACTCATAGGCACGGATCGGAAGCTCCTCCAGCCATTCCCCGAAGTCCCGGCAGACAACCTCTGCTCCGGGAAATCTGGTTTTCTCTGCAAACTCCGGCCTGTTGTCCGCCACAGTTACCTGGAATTCCAGCATGTTCAGAATTTTAACCAGCTCCAGGGACACATGGCCTCCCCCCAGCACGGCGGCTCTGGGCTTGCGGTAAAGAGTTTCCTGATATACCTCTGCTTCTTTTGGAAAGCTGTCACGGGAAAAGCTTTTCTTTCCCTGATTCTCTCCGGAAAGTGCCGTAAATACCTGTACACTTCCCCTGTCTCTCAGCATTTTCAGGATTTCCAGATAAAATTCTCTAGTTCTCATTCTCACCAGCCCTTTCCAAAGCCGCAGTTAGGATAAGTACATTGAGAACAATTAAGGCACAGTCCTCCCTCTCCCAATGCTGCCAGCTCCTGTCCGGTAATCCTGTCATCCGCCATAACCCTGGGCAGCACCAAATCAAAAATGGTGCGTTTGGCATACATCACACAGCCCGGCAGTCCCAAAACAGGGATTTCCCGGCCTTCCTTGGAATAATAAGCTACCAGCAGCATGGCCCCGGGAAGTACCGGAGCTCCATAAGAAACCACCTCTGCCCCGCAATCCGCTATGGCCCCGGGCGTACAGTCGTCCGGGTCCACGCTCATGCCTCCGGTACAGACCACCAGGTCCGCCCCCTGACGGATAAAATCCAGAACAGCCTCTGTAATATGCCCTTTCTTATCATCTACAATAGTCTGTCCCAACACCTCTGTAGGAAATTCTTTCAGTTTTTCTCTGATAACAGGCCCGAAGGCATCCTGAATCAGCCCCTGATATACCTCATTTCCTGTAGTGACAATTCCCACCTTTTTTTTCTGATAAGGCAATATGGAAAACAGAGGACCACCTCCCGCTGCTTCCCTGGCCCGCAGCATTTTTTCTTCCTGTATAACCAAGGGAATTATCCGCATACCTGCCAGCTTATCTCCCTTTTTTACCGGAGTATTGCCGTGACGGCTGGCAATCATCATCTCCCCAAGACTGTTTACAGCCAAAAGCCCCTTCTTATCCACTTTGAAAAGCCCGTCCATGCCGGCAGTCAGTTCGATTTTCCCTTCTTTAATCTCTGATTCTTCCATATTCTCATTTTTACAGATATCCCGAAGTACCAGGGCCGCCTCGTTCTCATGAAGCATTCCTTCCTCCTTCTCCCATACATAAAGATGTTCCTTTCCCACAGAAAGCAGCACCGGAATATCTTCTTCCCTGACAATATGGCCTTTACGGAACACTGGCCCTTTCTTTTTATCCTTGATGATTTGGGTAATATCATGGCACAGTACATGGCCTACCGCATTTCTGGTCTCTATCTCTTTCATTCCTTCTGCCCCTTTTCTTTGAATTAAAATCTGCCCGGAGGGCCTTATGTTCTATAGGAAATGCAAAGAAATTTCCTGATAGAATAAAAAACAGACAGAAAACTGCCGTATTTCTCTATTTTCAGCAATTTTCTGCCTGTAGGCTATTATAACTTATTTTTGCCGTCAAAAAAGTTGTTTCGACAACTTTTTTATTTATTTCTACTTCCTCTGTATTTTTCTTCACAGTATTTGCAGCGGTATATCTCTTTCTTGGGGTCTGCCAGAATAAAGACATGATCCAGTTCCTGTTCTACAGAGGTAATGCACCGGGGGTTTTTACACTTAATGACATTACGGATTTCTTTTGGAAGATGCAGCTCTTTTTTCTCCACAATATCTCCGTCTTTGATAATGTTCACGGTAATATTGTGGTCAATAAAGCCTAAGATATCCAAATCCAGAGTATCAATAGGACACTCTACCTTGATAATATCCTTCCTTCCCATTTTTTTGCTTCTGGCATTTTTTATAATGGCAACGCAGCAATCCAGCTTATCCAGCTTTAAGTCGTGATAAATTGTCATGCTTTTTCCTGCCTTGATATGGTCCAAAACCACACCCTCATTTAAACGTCCTACATTTAACATAACTCTACCCCCAATCCCAATAAGCTGAGAATCAGCGCCATACGAACTTTCACCCCGTAATCTGCCTGCTTAAAGTAAGCGGCCCTGGGGTCGGAATCCACTTCAACGGAAATCTCATTGACTCTGGGCAGGGGATGCAGCACCAGCATATCCGGTCTGGCCAGCTCCATCTTTGCCTTATCCAAAATATAGAAGTCCTTCATCCTTACATAATCTTCTTCATTGAAAAATCTTTCCTTCTGCACTCTTGTCATATAGAGCAAGTCCAATTCAGGCAAAGCATCCTCTAAACGCTCCACCTCTTGGAATTCGTGGCCGCTGGCCTTCAGTACATCCTCACGGATATAGTCGGGAATCCTCAGCTCTTCCGGGGAAATCAAGACAAATTTCACACCTTCATAGCGGACCAGAGCTTCAATCAGTGAATGTACGGTTCTTCCGAATTTTAAATCTCCGCAAAGACCTATGGTAATATTATCCAGCCTTCCTTTTAAGGAACGGATGGTAAGTAAATCTGTAAGGGTCTGGGTAGGGTGCTGATGTCCTCCGTCTCCTGCATTGATAACCGGAATCTGGGATGCCATGGAAGCCACCAAAGGCGCCCCCTCCTTGGGATGGCGCATGGCACAGATATCTGCATAGCTGGAAACCACCCGGATAGTATCCGCCACACTCTCTCCTTTCGCTGCTGAGCTGGAATCTGCGCTGGAAAAGCCCAGCACCTTTCCGCCAAGACGGAGCATAGCTGATTCAAAGCTAAGCCTTGTACGGGTACTTGGCTCATAGAACAAAGTAGCCAGAATCTTTCCCTCGCATTTATGAGCGTATTTTTCCGGATTTTCCTCAATGTCATGAGCCAAATCCAGAACTTTATACAACTCCTCTACGGATAAATCCAACGGACTCATTAAGTGTCTCATAGATTACCTCCTGTGTATTTTTTGACTTTTCTACTATCATATACCAGTTCCCGGCTCATTTCAAGAATTTTCGATACAATTCACCTGCCTTTTACCCCCTTGAAAGAAATCCTTCAGAAGCCGTCTCAAGAAGAGGAAGCTTCCTTACCAGACAGCAGCTTTTCAAAAATCAGCCCTGTGCAGAACCACACAGGCGCATAGTCCAGCCGTATAACTCCCTTATAATTAAATGGACTTTGGCTATAGTCCCAGGGGCATACATGGTAATGCTTCAATACCATGCCGGTGCCAAACTCCGCCGCAAAAATTCCGGTCATATAAAGACTCCCCCTAAGCAGCACAGGCACTTTTTTCAGTCCTCTGGAAATAGGACGGATACAGGAGGCCATACCATAAATAGGAAACATCCAGAGAGAGGATTGTCCAATCATCTTCCACTCTTTCTTTCCCGCTGCATGGATACCGGTCCAGAGAATCTCCAGGCACCATCCCATGGCGCCGCATTTCAAAAAATCGCCTTTCACAAAAAGCTCCTCCTTTCATGACGGATTCCGTTGGAAAGCCAGCCATGTTTGTTTTGGTATAGAGTATGGAATTTTCTGACGGATTTTATACAAAATGCTTGCACAGCGCCGGCGCTGGTTGTAATATCTTAATTATGATGTTTTTATCATAATTACCTGCCATGTACAAAAAGCCAAACACCTTGTACACAGAGGGTATATACAATTCAGAAGAAACAGAGAGGTACCCGTAATGTCAGATCTGACAAAGATAAGAGAGGAAATCGACGCTATTGACAGCCAGATTGTGGAGCTGTTTGAAAAAAGAATGACACTCTCAGAAAATGTAGCTCGATATAAAATAGAAAACAAGAAGCCTGTTTTTGACAGAGAGAGGGAACTGGAAAAACTAAGCACCCTGGGCGGAAAGGCTCACAGCCAGTTCAACCGCATCGGCGTCCAGGAACTGTATCAGCAGATTATGTCTATCAGCAGAAAGCGCCAATACCAGCTGATTACCCAGGCAGAGTCCGGAGATTCTTTTGGCTTCTGTCCTGTAGAGCATCTGAATAAGGAAGGTGTTACCGTGGTCTTCCAGGGGGTGGAGGGAGCCTACAGCTATGCGGCTATGCACGCCTTTTTTGGTGACGGGATCCAGAGTTTCCATGTAGACACCTGGAAAGAGGCCATGGAAGCTATTCGCCGGGGAAATGCGGATTATGCCGTGCTTCCCATTGAAAATTCCACTGCGGGAATCGTCCAGGATAATTATGATTTATTGACCGAATACGATCATGTGATAGTAGGAGAACAGATTATCCCCTGCCAGCACGCTCTGGTAGGTCTGCCCCAGGCCGCTTTAGATGATATAAAAGACGTATATTCTCATCCACAGGCGCTTATGCAGTGCAGAGAATTTCTGGCCGGGCATAAGGAATGGAATGTCCACGAATTTGGCAACACTGCAGGAGCCGCTAAAAAAATCGCCCAGGAACAAGATATAAGCAAGGCGGCCATTGCCAGCCCCTTTGCCGCCAAATTTTTCGGCCTGTCCATCCTCCAGGAAGGAATCTACACCAATGCCGGAAATTCCACACGATTCATTATCGTAACAAAAAATAAAATCTACTGCAAAAACGCAGGAAAAATCAGCGTCAGCTATGAACTGCCTCATGAAAGCGGAAGCCTCTACAACAGTCTTTCCCACTTCATTTACAATGGGCTGAATATGACAAAAATAGAGTCCCGTCCCATTCCCAACCGTAATTGGGAATACCGTTTTTTCCTGGATTTTGAGGGAAATCTCAGCGAAAGCGCTGTAAAAAACGCTTTGCTTGGGCTGAAAGCTGAATCCAGGCATCTGCGGATACACGGAAATTATTAAAGAACAGAGCTGTTCCATGAAATTGCAGACTGCACAATAAAGTGTATAAATATTCTCAAGTTTCACTTAAAGGGACAGATCCATGTATGAAAGGACAAATGCTTATGTTTAATATAGAAGAATGTATTTTATACCGGGATTTTCAGCAGGGAGATATTCTCAAAGATATGTCTGCTGCTCTGGAAATCTGTTGTAAAGAGCCGGAAGACCCGGACAAATCAAAACCTCTTTTCTACAGCTGTATGAACCGGCTGGTGGAAATGGCCGGAGCCTACGGCTTTACCGGAAATCTGTGGCACAATTACCTGACCTTTCTGCTGGCCAATCACGAAAACGCATTCAGCACGGCCTGCGAAATCACAGGACAGGCGGAGGGAACCATCAACCAGCTTGCTCTCCACGATTTTACTATTTTTAAAGATTTATTTAATTTTGATTTTGCCTCTTTCGAGGATTTCTATGGAGTCTCTTCCTGCTGCCGTCTTATTAGCGATTACAAAAATGTAAAAAACAGCAGCAAACAATTTAATGAGAGAATCCGCAACCGACTCTGTGATTTAAGCGTACTGCTGGCCTCCTCTGATTCTCCGGAGGAATTCATGGCCCATATGATTGAATTTTATAAGGATTACGGTGTAGGAAAACTTGGGCTTCATAAGGCCTTCCGTCTGGAGCATGGTCCGGGAGATGAAAAGGTACGAATAGTTCCCATTGCCCGTATAGCCCATGTAAAACTGGATGACTTGGTAGGTTACGAAATCGCCAAGAAAAAGCTCATAGATAATACAGAAGCTTTCCTTAAGGGCCGCCCGGCCAATAATTGCCTGCTTTTCGGAGATGCCGGCACAGGAAAATCCTCCTGTATCAAAGCCATTTTGAATCAGTATTATGACCAGGGTCTGCGGATTATTGAGGTATATAAGCATCAATTCAAGGACTTAAACGATGTGATTGCCCAGTTAAAAAACAGACATTATAAATTTATTATTTATATGGACGATTTATCCTTTGAGGATTTTGAGGTGGAATATAAATATCTGAAAGCCGTAATCGAAGGCGGACTGGAACGTAAACCGGACAACATTCTTATATATGCAACCTCCAACCGCCGCCACCTGGTACGGGAGCATTACAGTGATAAAGCAGACCGGGACGACGAGCTTCACACCAGCGACACGGTACAGGAAAAGCTGTCTCTGGTATACCGTTTCGGCGTAACCATTTATTTCGGTTCACCTGATAAAAAGGAATTCCAGGAAATCGTCCTGACCCTGGCCAGACGCAACGGCATTACCATGCCTGAGGAAGAACTTCTTCTCCGGGCCAACGCCTGGGAACTGCGCCACGGCGGCCTGTCCGGCAGAACTGCCCAGCAGTTTGTTGATTATCTGTTAGGAAAAGAGGTATAACGTAGAAATTTACGCAAAAAAGTAGTTATAGTATAGATAAATGGAGTAACCTTGTCTCTCTAAATATCCCTACTATAACTACTTATATTTTACTATTCTTATTTTGCTATTCTTACCTATCCTTCTTTGCCTTCTAAATCGTTGAAAGCTATCCCGCAAAATGCTTTTATCTGCGGATAAAGGTCTGAATCTCTTCTTTTTCCGGCATAATGCCCAGTGCCCCTTTCTTAGTTGTAACCAGCGAGGAAGCCCCGTTAGCAAAGCGTAACATTTCCTGCAGATTTTTCTCTGTCAGTCCCCGGATTCCATGTTCCAGCACATAGTTCAGGGCACAGGCACCAAAGGTATCCCCTGCACCGGTAGTCTCTATAGTGCTTTCCTGTAAAAACGGAGGCTGAAACACCTCTTGTCCTTCATGGAAAGCCATGCTTCCTTCTTTTCCCATAGTCACATTCATAAGCTGAAGGTTTGGATATTCTTCCAGTAATTTGTGAGCGCCTTTCCGGATATCCCGGATGCCGGTCATAAACTCCAGCTCCTCCTCAGAGATTTTCAACAAATCACATTTTGACAGTCCGTAAGCTATCTGCTCTTTCGCCTCTTCCAAAGTCTGCCAGAGGGGAGGACGCAGGTTCGGGTCAAAAGAAAGCAAAAGTCCTGCTTCTTTCCCAATTTCAATGGCCTTTCTGGTAGCTTTTCTGGCTCTCTCATGGGTCATGGACAGGGTTCCATAATGGAGGGCTTTGGCAGAAATGATATAGTCCTCCTGAATCTGTTCTTCCCCCAGCATCATATCCGCTCCAGGATTTCGGTAAAAAGCAAAATCTCTGTCTCCGTCTTCAAAGGTATGGACAAAAGCCAGGGTGGTATGCACTTCCGGATCTTCATAAAGATGGCTGGTATCTATGTTCTGCTCTTCTAAAGCAGCCCGCAGGGAAATCCCAAACCGGTCCTTTCCTACCACACCCAAAAAAGAAGTTTTTTTACCCAGCTTATTAAGCATGGCAAGCACATTGCAGGGAGCGCCTCCCGGATTAGCCTCAAAAATGGGATTTCCCTGACTGCTGACTCCGTTTTCCGTAAAATCAATCAACAGTTCTCCCAGTGCGATTACATCAAATATTTTATTCATAATCTTAACTCCTTAATTTTTCACTTGTGATAGGAATCCGGATATTTCTCCATCTGACAGCAGCACAGGGAAAGAATGGCCTGCCCTTTTGCCTCAAAGGCAATCTCCTGAGCATCCAATTCTGTATAGACCAGGGAGGTCATGGCCTTCTCTCCGTCATTTACAAAAATTTCCACTGAGTATTTGTCTATGAGAATCCGCAGCTTTAATTTTCCTTCTTTTTCTTCCACTGCCATTTCCCTGGTATGGATAAAATCTCTCCTGGTTCCGGAATGTCTTCGGTCAAAGGTAAGGATTCCCTGTGTTCTGTCATAGGTAACTTTAGTAAAATGCCGCTCCTTCATCGCCAGATAGATGGTAAAGCTTTCATATTCATCTCCCTGAAGCTCCAGAGTAAGGTCTATCTGCCTTCCCTGTACCCCTTCCAGGCTCTGCTTTTCCTGCACCGGAATCTTTTCTGCTATAGTTTTCTTTCCATGATATTTTTCCAGCTCCCGAACCGGATTCTGGTACAGTCTGCCCTCTTTTACAGAAAGCTCCCTGGGAATGGTCATCATGCCTCCCCAATACAAACTCTCCGGGGAAAGATAGTTGTCCCAGGACTGGAGCCAGGCCACCATCACCCGTCGTCCGTCTGGAGTCAGAGTTGTCTGAGGGGCATAGAAATCCAGCCCGTAGTCAATGGCCTGCACCTGTTCCCGGTGAAGCACCCAATCCTCTTTGCTGCAGGTTCCCACAACGCACAGGGTACCGTTTCCACTGTGAAACTCCAAGTCCTCTGCCTCCATATCCTGAGGTGAAGTCAACAATACAGCCTTCCCATCCAGGAAAAAGAAATCCGGACATTCCCACATCTTTCCGTACCGGTTCTGACACTGGTCTATTATACT
>CABSEJ010000128.1 GCA_902476765.1 uncultured Blautia sp. | reverse complement strand
CGAAAATCCCCAAAACTATATGCTTCATACCATGATCAGACACTCCAAAAGACCTATTTTAATCTGACGGAAATGGCAGCGTTTAATTTGCCGAATAACACATACGCTCATCCCCCTAACCTTTTCTATATAATCTCTGTCACGACAAGCAATGTGGGGAATCCTACCTCAACACCCCTCAATCTTGATGGGTTCAAACTTTTGCGCTCTCCCGGCATAGCTTTTTATAGAAATTCAACGATTTTCCCTACGAAAAAAGCACCCAGAATTTTCATTCTGAATGCTATCTCCCTATACGCACAAATCGCTTTTTATTTTCCAATGGTTCCCTATCGTCTTATGTCTTATCCGCTTTCCCGTCTTTCCACCTCTCAATATCCTGGTCTACAATATTATAATGGTCTCTTATAGACTTCATGCCACCCTGCACATCGCCATCTAAAAGGCATTGGTACACCCTTTTATGGCAGTCGTTCAGCCTATCCCAATCCTGTGGCGCAATGTTAAGCGCCAAGTCATAAATCACGGTTTCAAACAGCTCCGACAGTGCTTCATTCAGAATAGACAGCAGGTGATTTCCGGAAATACGGATGAGTTCGTCATGGAACTGCTTATCCAGCACCACACGCTCCTGGCCGCTGGCGGCATCTATCTGTTCCAGAATGTTCCGGAGAATTTCCTTGTCCTGGCTGCTGGCATTTCTGGCCGCCAGAAGAAAGGCACCGATTTCGATAAATCTTCTGAGCTGACTGATTTCCACATAATCGCTTTCCCTGGTAAACAAGAGCATGGAAAACACACTGCTTAAACTTTTTCCCATATGATTTACAAGGAAATTCCCCTGGCCCTGGCGGCTTTCTATGAGCCCCATATTTTCCAGAGTCCGCAGAGCCTCCCGGATGGAATTCCGGCTCATGCCCAAAGTCGCCATCAATTCCCGCTCTGAGGGCAGCCTTCCTCCGAACTCCACTTTCCCTTCTTTCACCAGCTCTTTGATATATTCAATTACTACAAAATAAACCTTCTGATTTTCTCCGGCCGTTTCCGGCCGCCCTGTTTTTTCCTTCATTTTATACCAATCCTCTGTTTTTCAGATATGTCATAATCAGTTCCACGGTTCCCTCTGTTCCCAGGATTCCGGCGTCTATGCACAAATCATAGTGATTTACAGCTCCCCATGGCTCCCCGGTGTAAAATTGGTGGGTTTGAGCCCTTTCTTCCTCTATGCGTTTAATAAGCCGCTCTGCTTTTTTCTCAGAGATTCCCTCCTGCCTCATTACCCAGACTTTTTTCTTTTCCAGGCCTGCATAAATAAAAAGCTTCACACAATCCGGCTGGTCCCTGAAGATATAATTGCCGCACCTGCCAATAAGGACAAAGGATTCCTCACCGCAGATTTCCCGGATTCGCTGAAAGGGAATCCGGTTTCCTCTACTCTCTTCCTGATTCATGGCAATAGCGTAAAGGAGACTGTTCACCGGCTGTTCTTCGTAAAAAGAACGGACCTCCTGGTAATCCGGCTGTGTCTTAGCCAGCTCCATCAGCTCTGTCTTTCCGTAAAAGGGAATGGAAAGCTTCTGGGCCAGCCTCCGGCCTATCTCTCTTCCGCCGCTTCCGTACTGTCTTGCTATGGTAATCTTCACCTGTACCATTCTCTTTTCCTCCTGCCTATAAGAATCCGGCAAACACAGAAGCCCCGATTACGGTCAAAAGGCCGGCTACGGCAATGGCCAGACTGCTCATAGCGCCCTCCACAGGCCCCATTTCCATGGCCTTGGCGGTTCCGATGGCATGGGATGCAGTTCCTAAAGCCAGTCCTTTTGCGATAGGTTCCCGGATTTTAAAAATCCTGCACACCCATTCTGCAATCATATTTCCCAGAATTCCGGTAATAATAATCACTGCAACCGTGATGGTAACAATCCCTCCCAGTTCCTCTGAAATTCCCATTCCGATGGCTGTGGTAATGGATTTCGGCAGCAGGGTCACATACTGCTGATGGTTTAATCCCAATAGCTTGGATAAGGCCAACACGCTGATAAGGCTGGTCAGAACTCCGGATAAGATTCCTGCGGCCACGGCCTTTAAATTTTTCTTCAGAAGGCTGACCTGCTGGTACAGGGGAACTGCAAGGCAAACCGTTGCCGGAGTCAGAAAGTAACTGATATATCCTGCTCCCTTATTATACTCTTTATAATCCACATGAAGCAAGGCCAGAACCGCCATAACGCAGATAATCCCGATTAAAAGAGGATTCAATATAGCCAGCTTAAACCGTCGTTTCAGAAGCAGGCCCGCTTCATATGCGACTAAACTCAGAATGGCTCCGAAAAATATAGAATCAGTCAGAAAGGTTTTCAACTTTTTTCCCCCTTATAAATTTCTGTGTCACACAGCCCGTAACCCCCATCACCAGGATGGTGGTGAGTACCGTAATCAAAATCACCGGCACACAAACTGGTTTTAAGGCAGGCCAGGATTCCATAAGACCTACTCCTGCAGGAATAAACATCACCGGCATAATTTCGATAAAAAACAGGGCCGCCTCTCTTACCTGTTCCACCTTTAAAATCCCGGTTCCCAGAGCTGCCAGCATAAGCACCAAGCCGTAAACACTGGCAGGAACGGGAAGGGGAAGCAGACGATTCAGCACCTCTCCCAGAAAGGAAAGAAAAAGAATAATACTAAACTGTTTTAAAAATTTCACCTGTTTTCTCCTGTTTTCTTTTTTATAGTGGTAGTACCAGCTCATTATAGGACTCTCCCGGGCTAAAGTCAATGGTTCTGGGGAAACATCAGGAAAACATGGACAGTTTTTCTTCTATATGGTAGCATAAAAAAAGTAAAACAAAATTTACCACCAAAACACATTTACAAACAAAACACAGGAGGTTATATCATGAATGTTACGCAGCGTTTTCTGAAATATATTTCCATGGATACCACATCGGACCCATCCTCTGAGTCCTTTCCCAGCACGGAAAGTCAATTGAGCTTCGCAAAAATTTTGTATCAGGAAATGGCGGATTTAGGCTTACAGGACCTTTCTATGGATAGATACGGATATGTATTCGGCACCATTCCTTCTTCCATAGAGAACTACAAAGGAAAAATCGTGGGCTTTCTGGCCCACATGGATACTTCCTGCGCCGCTTCCGGCAAGGACATCCGGCCCAGGGTAATTACAGGCTATGACGGTGGGGATATTGTCCTGAATCAGGGAAAAAATATTGTCATGAGCCCGAAAGATTTTTCTAATCTGGAGCAGTACAAGGGACTGGATTTAATCGTCACAGACGGCCTCACCCTTCTTGGCGGGGACGACAAGGCAGGCGTAGCGGAAATCCTTACTGCTGCCGAATATCTGATGGAACATCCGGAAATTCCCCATGGCCCCATTCGGATAGGCTTTACTCCGGACGAGGAAATTGGCAGGGGTACTGATTATTTTGACGTAGAAAAATTCGGCGCTGATTTTGCCTATACCATGGACGGAGGAGAATGCGGAGAGCTGGAGTACGAAAACTTCAACGCCGCCGGTGCCCTGGTCTCCTTCACCGGAGTCAGTATTCATCCCGGTTCTGCTAAAGACAAGCTGGTAAACGCTTCTCTTCTTGCCATGGAATATGAAAGTCTGCTGCCCAAAGCTCAGAAACCGGAATACACCCAGGGCCGGGAAGGCTTTATCCACCTGGATTCCATTAACGGAACCGTAGAAAAAGCAGTTTCCGAATATATTATCCGGGACCACGACAGAGAATTGTTTGAAAAGAAAAAACAGGTCATGGAACAGGCCGCCGCATATATGAATGAAAAATACGGGCCTGATACTGTAGCCCTGGAAATCCAGGATTCCTATTTTAACATGAAGGAAAAAATCCTTCCCTATCCTTTCCTCATTGACAATGTGCTGAAGGTTTATGAAAAATTAAAAATCCGCCCGCAGATTCAGCCAATCCGGGGCGGTACTGACGGCGCACAGTTATCCTTTAAAGGCCTTCCCTGCCCTAATCTGGGCACAGGAGACCATAACTGCCACGGCCATTTTGAATTTGTTTGTATCCAGTCTATGGAAAAAAGCGTAGAGGTTATCCTTGAGCTGTCCCGCCTGCTGGCGGAGCAGTAAGGTTTATTCTGCAGCCGGATACCCCACAGGGTCTGCCCCCAGATATTCTTCCAGGGTCAGGCCCTGTTCTGTTATTTCCTTTGCCGCCTTTTTCCCCACATAACGGTAATGCCAGGGTTCGAAAATAATACCTGTTATATCGCTTTTGTCCAAAGGATAACGAAGGATAAAACCATATTTCCAGCTATTCTCTATAAGCCACTGCTGGTCCTCTGTTTCCATCTGTCCCTCATCTAAATTCATATATTCGGAGGAAACAATATCCAGAGCCAGTCCCATCTGATGTTCACTGGTTCCCGGCTTAGCCACCACGGTTCCTGCCTTTTCCTGGGCCTGGGCTTCATTCAGGCCCTCCTCCTGCATAACCCTGTCAATTTTATTTTCGTACAGGGAAACCTGGTAGTCCCAGGACCGGAAGGCAGAGCATATAACCGGGTTTCTCCCTGCAGCTCTGGCGGCGTCAAACATCTCCTGTAAATCTGCTACAATTCTGGCGTCCACCTGGTACCCGTTCTCATCTACGGTTTCCACTTCTACCTCAGGCACATCCTCCTGTGTCATAGGATTCTCGGCATTGACCAGCTTCAGATACCACTGGCTCTTTTCACTGTCTGAAGCCAGCACAAGACTCTCCTGTCCTTTCTCTCCCTGGCTTGCTGCTCCCTGATTCTCACCCTCACCGGTATCTGTATCGCTTTGCTTCTTACTGCCCTGCTGCTCTGCATAGACCTGCTGGGCAATCTCCCTTTCCTTCATTTTCTCCAGATTCAAAACTCCCATTCCTACGATAAAGCACAGAAGAACCACCGCCAAAAAAACTCTCCGGTTTCTCTGACGGATTCTGCGGATGTCGCCTCTTCTTCGCCGTCTTCTTCTCTCCATATTCACGCCTGCCTTTTCCTTCTGTTCATTCTATATTCAAAATCCTGTCTCTGGTTACCATGCCAAGTTCCAAGGGGGCTCCCCTGTTTTCCTGCTGCAATACAAAGTATTATAGCACGTTTCTTCCCATTTTTCTCTATTTTGTTACATATTTAATACAAAATTATTATATAATTTTTTCCAGAATTTCCGATTTTATACAGCAAAATGCCCGGTTTTCAGCTTCTCAGCCTTCAACCGGGCGTTTTCTTCTCATCTTTACAGGCCGAACAGTCTCACCTTTCCTCCAAGATTTTTCAGTGAAATCTGTCTTTCTTTCCTGTTGGGATAATAGCGGGAGGTAAATACTGTCTCCCCATGGTTTACATAAATTTCTAACAGAGATGTGTCTGCTAAAATCCGCAGAGATTTCACCTGGTCTATCCGGGCTCTGCGGGCTTTTCTTCCTGCTCCCAGGGTTCCTGTAAATTCCAGAACTGCCCTGTGGTTCTTGTAAGAAAACCGGCAGTCTTCCTCTATGGCGATTTCCCATTCCTCACTGTTTATTTCTTCAATCTCCAGGTCAAAGCAAGGCTGCTCCAGCCAAATATTTTCTCTTTGGGATACCGGAATCTCCTCTGTCCGCAGGCTGTCTATCTCCGCTACAGGATACTGATAGATTTTCCCCTGCTCCAGCCGCAGCTCCCTGGGCGTGGTCAGTACATGCTGCCAGCCCTGTTCTGTGGTAGGATTCCCATATTCTTTCTCCGTATCCGGCACGGAAGCCCAGGCTGCCAGAATCCGCCTGCCTTTGTCATCCCGGAAGGTCTGGGGGGCATAGAAGTCAAAGCCCATGTCCCATTCCCTGAACTTCTCTGCTTCCATCCCCGTATCTTTCTCAATGAAAAAGTATCCTGAAGCATACAGATTCTGAAAGGCTTCTTCCTGTCTGGGTACGCCCTGGGGGGAAACGGAAAGAATCTGTTGTCCCTGAAGCCGGAACAAATCCGGACATTCCCACATATAGCCAAAGGGGTTTGCGGTGGTAATCTCTTTTTCATATTCCCACTTCTTTTTATCCCAAGAGCTGTACACAAGCACAGCTCCCTGACTATTTTTTTTCCTGCCTCCCAGTACCATATAGTACCTGTCCCCTTCCTTCCATACCTTGGGGTCCCGGATATGACAGGTATAATCCCGGGGGTAATCCTCCATTCCCATTAAGCATTCCTTAGGAGAGTAGTTTTCTCCGTCCCGGCTTTTGGTAAAGAGTACATAAGCCTCTCTTCCCCTGTCTATATAGTCATAGTCTCCCTCCAGCTTTACATTCCCTGTGTAAAAAAGCTCCAATTCCCCGTCCTCTGTAAAGGCGGAACCGGAATATACTCCGTGGCAGTCCCAGGGGCTGTCCGGATACAGCACAATCCCCTGATAGCTCCAATCTGTCAGGTCTTCGCTGGTGTACAGCCCCCAGAATTTCAGTCCCCCATAGGGGCTGAAGGGTGCATACTGAAAGAAAAAGTAATATTTTCCCTGATACTGGCACAGGCCGTTGGGGTCATTCAGCCACCCTGCCGGAGGCATGATATGAAACCTGGTTCTCCAGCCCTCTTCCCTGCTTTTTCCCTCTTCTTTTGCTTTCTTCTCTGCTAAAGCTGCCTGTGAAGCCAGCACGTCTCGCATAACATTCATATCTCAACCGCCTTTATTTTACCGTAAGCAGTTTGTCCAGTTTCTTCACAGCTCCTGTTTTTTCCTGCTTAACCTCTTCATAATCATCGGAATTTGTTACGATTACAGGGGTGGTAATATCATATCCTGCTTTCCGGATGTCTTCCATGGAAAAGCTGGTAAGCAGCTGCCCTGCTTTTACCGTATCTCCTTCTTTCACATGGGTTTCGTAGAATTTCCCGTTTAATTCCACTGTATTTAATCCCACATGAATCAAAATTTCCACACCGTCACGGCTGGTAAGTCCCACTGCATGCTTTGTCTCAAACACAGTGTCCACTGTCCCGTCAAAAGGCGCATAAACCTTCCCCTCTTCCGGCACAACAGCAGCCCCTTTTCCCAGAACTTCTCCTGCAAAAGTCTCGTCCTTTACCTGTGAAAGAGGAATAGCCTGTCCTTTTAAAGGACTGTACACTGTATTTTTCTCTGTCTCTGCTTCCGGGGACTTATCCAAAGCATTTTCCCCGGCTGTTCTTGCCGGCTTTCTCTGAACATTCCCTCCGGTATTTCCTGCTTTTGCAGGCTCAGCCCCTTCTTCCCGAAACAGTATCCAGGAGAGGATAAATGCTGTCGCCACTGCCACTCCGATTACCAGGGTATACTGAAGCGTATAATCTGTGGTTATCAGGTATCCGAAAAGTCCTGTGATTCCGTAGGCAGAGGCTCCTACTCCTGTAATTCCGGCAACCAGCCCTCCTACAGCGCCGCCTACACAGCCTGCGATAAAGCATTTGATGTATCTTAAATTTACACCGAAGATTACCGGCTCTGTGATGCCAAGGAAGGCAGACAGAGAGGAGGGCAGGGCCAGAGCCTTTAACTTCTGATTCTTTGTCTTCAGCGCCATGGCCAAAGCCGCTGCGCCCTGGGCCGTATTAGCTGCTGATGCAATAGGCATCCAGATATTGATTCCCTCTGAGCTTAACAATCCTGCTTCCAGCGCATTGTACATATGATGCACGCCTGCCACAACTGTAGGTGCATATACGGCTCCGGCCAAAGCTGAACCAATACCGAGAGGAAGGGTAATCAAGAACTGTACTCCGTCCAGAACACCGTTTTCAATCCAGGAAAACACCGGTCCAAAAATAGTTAAAGTCAGGTAGCCTGTTACCAGTACGGTTACCAGGGGAGTAACAAATAAATCTATAATTTCCGGCACAATTTTATGCAGCTTTTTCTCCAGCATAGACATAAACCAAACAGCAATGACTACAGGGATAACATGCCCCTGATACCCTACCAGGTTAATATCATATAAGCCGAACCAGGCTTCTGCCGTGGGAATACTGTCTGCCGTAGCCACGGACCAGGCATTCAGCAGGTCTGTATGAATCATAATCATACCGATAACAGCTCCCAGAAAAATATTTCCTCCAAATACTCTGGCCGCACTGATAGCAATGAGAATAGGCAGGAATACAAAGGCAGCATTGCTGAACAAATGAATAATGGTATAGGTACCGGAATCTGTCATAGCAGGAAATACTTTTCCAAATCCCTCCAAAAGCCCCATCAAAAGGCCGCTGGCTACAATGGCCGGAATAATAGGTACAAACACGTCTCCAAGTGTCTTAATCATCCGCTGAAATACATTCTGCTTTGATGCAGCGGCCTGCTTTACTTCCTCCTTGCTGGCTGCCGTAATTCCGGCAATGGCAATAAACTGGTCATACACTTTATTTACGGTTCCCGTTCCCAGAATAATCTGAAGCTGGCCTGATGCTTCAAAAACACCCTTTACGCCTTCCACGTCCTCCAGGGCTTCCTTGCTGCACTTGGCATTATCACCGATAACCAGCCTGAGCCTGGTAGCACAGTGAGCGGCAGACACAATATTTTCTTTTCCGCCCACATGCTGATAGATTTCCTCTGCAGTCTTCCTGTAATCCATCTTTTCTTCCTTCTTTCTTTTATGTTATCGTTCTCATATATACCAAAACGATTCCTTGCTTATTTTTCTGCATATTCTTGATTTATTCCTCTGTCCCTTGTATGAAATCGTTCTCATATATTGATATTATTATATCCCCGAATATTTCATTTGTAAATTGCCATTGTTACCAAAACTTAGCGAAGAAAATCATACAAAATTACCAATATCTGATTCCCCGGCTGCGGCAGGTCTACGTTCCACTTCGGTCGGTGCTAAGCGTGTGCCGCCGGCACACAGCACCGACAAATGGACATCCACGCATGTCCGCTTGACTCGTTGCCCGCAGAAAGAACAAAAGTGTGCTTCGCACACCCTTGCGATTCCATTTTCTTCCAAGAAGCACACTTTTACTGCGCCGAGCGTGGTCAGCTTTAGCTGACATCTGCCTTTCATGCGAGTGTGCAT
>CABSEJ010000127.1 GCA_902476765.1 uncultured Blautia sp. | reverse complement strand
TATCTGGCATCCTGCCCTGTGAAGCCCGGACTTTCCTCACCTGACCCCTTTCGGTTCTGTCAGCTGCGATTATTTATTCTACTTACCACATATGTCAGTTATTCTAACACAATACGCAAATCTCTGCAAATAGTTTTTCATAGGCATTATCGCTTACACATCAAAACAGCCGCCGCCTACAAATTCCCGAAGTATGGAATTATGGGGGATAGCCTCGCTGGGTACACCCACAAAATAATCTAAAAACTTCAGCAACCGCTTTGCCTCATCGTACTCCGGCTCCCCTGGCTGAATGGAAAACAGCAGAGGCTCCGCATAAAGCTTCAGCACAGCTAACTCGTATATCAGTGCAGAATTAAACATTACATCCGCAGATTCCTGATAAGGGAAAATATTTTCCTCTTCCCCTCGTCTGACTGAATTCCACATAGCAATCGTGGCTTTGGCAGAGGAGCCTCTGGTTCTGGCATCCCGGACAATTCTGCGGATTAAGCGTCCGTCTGTGGTGGGTATACGGTTATGCTCATCAATATTCAGCTGGGTAAGAGCGCTGATATAGATTTTAAACTTACTCTCCATGGGAAGGCTGTAGCTAAGTCTGTCATTGAGACAGTGAATCCCTTCGATAACCAGCACATCCTCAGGTCCAAGCTGCAGAAAATCTCCCCGGTATTCTCTCTGTCCGGTTTTAAAATTAAAGGTGGGGAGTTCCACTCTTTCTCCCTTTAACAAATTTATCATATCCTGGTTAAAACGCTCTACGTCAATGGCCTCCAGACATTCAAAATTATAGTTTCCGTCTTCATCCAAAGGCGTATCCTCACGGTTTACAAAATAATTATCCACCGCAATGGGATGGGGCCTCAGTCCATGAGCGGAAAGCTGAATGGACAATCTGTGAGAAAAGGTAGTCTTTCCTGAAGAGGAGGGTCCTGCAATCATAACAAACTTCTTGCTCCTGTCCTGGGAAATCCGTTCTGCAATTTGAGATATTTTCGCTTCCTGGAGAGCCTCTGCAATAAGAATCAGTTCATTGGCCCCTTTCAGGGTAATTTGTTCATTCAAATCTCCTACCGTATCTGCACCAATCATCTCTCCCCAGTGCGCAGACTCCTGCTGCACATGGAAAATCTTTGGCCAGGGTTTAAAGGGCGGAACCTGCTGAGGATTCTCCCTGTCCGGAAGCTGCATCACCAGTCCCTTATCATAGGGATAAAGCTCAAAATATTTTAAATACCCGGTATGGTTCACCATGTAACCATAAAAATAATCCTCGAAATCCTCCAGACTGTAAATATTAACTCTGGACACCCGGCGGAAACGAAACAGCTTCTCCTTATCATACATGCCATGACGGTGAAACAGCTCGATTGCATCACTGGTCCCCACGCTGCGCTTCAATATGGGCAGTCTTTTTTCCACCAGCTCCAGCATATAGGCCTTTACCTGGGCCAGAAAATCTTCTGTAATTTCCACATCCCCGTCAATGGTGTAATAATATCCTGAACTGACAGAGAAATGCAGGGTCATTTTTTTTATTTTATCATGTCCTGCCACATGGTAAACAGCCTTCAGTAAAAGAAGAGATGCACTTCTTTTATATGTCTTATGCCCTATCTCTTCCCTGGTGGTAATAAACTCCAGGGTTCCCTCTTTTTTCAGCTTTTTATGAAGCTCACACAGTTTCTTATCCTTACGCACCAGCACGATAGGGTACCGGGTGCTTTCCTGGTAATCATCGGCAATTTTTGCATAGGTGGTTCCGTAAGGGTACTCCTTCGTCTTTCCCAGAATCTTCACGCTGACCATTTTCTCTCTCATCCAGTCTCTCCTTTCCAGGCATTCCATCCAGTCTGCTTTACAGTACCTGACATGGATGGCTGATTTCCATTTTGGCCACCTCTATCTGGGGCAGCCAGTCTTTCAGCTTTTCCTCCATGTACTCCATAAAAAGGTATTCCGTTCCATAGTGGCCTGCATCTACAATACATACGCCCTGGGCCACTGCATCAATAGCGTTGTGATAATCCATATCACCGGTAACATAAACCTGGGCTCCTGATTTCAGCACGTCCTTTAACAGGCTCTTTCCTGACCCTGCACAGACGGCAGCCCTTTCCAGCATTGTCATAGGATTTCCATACAGCTTCACAAAAGGAAGAGAAAACCTTTCCTTCACAAAAGCCCCGAAATCCTTCAGGCACATAGGCCGCTCCAGGCTTCCGATTCCCTCCTGGCGTCCATCTTCCTGATAGGTAACCTCTAAAACCTGCCGATTAGTAAGCCCCAGTAAATCACCGCTTAAATCCGCCATGCCCAGCACGTCAAAGTTCGTGTGCATAGCATAGCTGGAAATCTTGTTTTCTATGAGACGGATAATTTTTCTGCCTGTTAAATCATCTGCCCGAACGCTTTTCATTCCTGAAAATATCAGGGGATGGTGGGTAAGCATCATATCTGCCCCCACTTTTGCAGCGGCCTCTATAGTCTCATCAGTCACATCCAGGGCCAGAAAAATTTTTTTAACCTCCCACTGCGGGTCCCCGGCCAAAAATCCGGAATTATCCCAGCTTTCGGCATAGGATAAGGGATAATGCTCCTCCAGCACCCGGATAATCTCCTTACCTTTCATAATATGCAAGCGCCTCTTTTCTATCTCTTATTTCCTGTTGTATCTCCTCTTTTCTTTCAGCGGCGGAAAGTGAATCAGCAGCCTCCAGACGGAGGAGAATTTCCTCAGCCTTGGCCTGTTCTCTCAAAAGAAAATCATAGAGAACCGGATGACATGCTGTGAGAAGCTCTCTCCCGTACAAGTATTCTGCCCGGGAGTTATATTTCATCTTTCCTGGCACAGCCCGCATCATAGGATAGTATTTACCATCCTCCTCTACCATATCCTCAGCCTGGATACAATATCCTTCCCGGGCCAGAAATTCCCGGAAATGTCCAATCTCTGACTGGGGCTGCAGCACAAGCTCCTTTACCTGTGTCAAGGCCTTCTGCCCTTCTGTGAGTATTCGCTCCATAAGAGGGCCTCCCATACCGGCAATCACTATGGTATCTGCTTCTCCGGCAAAAAGAGCTGCCAGCCCGTCAGAAAGTCTGGTCTCTATGTATTTTTCCAATCCCCATTCCCGGATATGGACTCTGGCCCTGTCCAGGGGGCCCTGATTCACGTCCATGGCAATGGCTCTTGGTATTTTCCCCTTCTGTATCAGATATATAGGGATATAGCCGTGGTCGCATCCTACATCCGCCAGGGGGCCGTTTTCCTTTACCAGGCCGGCCACAGCCCTCAGTCTCCTGGATATTTGTATTTCCCTCATAGCAGATTCCTTAGTCCAGGTAATCCTTCAGTTTGCGGCTGCGGCTGGGATGACGAAGTTTTCTCAGGGCCTTGGCTTCAATCTGGCGGATACGCTCTCTGGTAACGTTGAACTCCTTGCCTACCTCTTCCAGGGTTCTGGCTCTTCCGTCGTCCAGACCAAAACGAAGACGCAATACCTTCTGTTCTCTTTCTGTAAGAGTACCCAAAACCTCCACCAATTGTTCCTTCAAAAGAGTAAAGGCTGCCGCATCTGCAGGTACCGGCACATTGTCATCCTGGATAAAATCACCCAGATGGCTGTCTTCCTCCTCACCGATAGGAGTTTCCAGTGAAACAGGTTCCTGAGAAATTTTCAGAATTTCCCGAACACGGTCTACAGACATATTCATTTCCTTAGCAATCTCTTCCGGCTGAGGTTCCCTTCCCAGCTCCTGGAGAAGCTGCCGTGAAACACGGATTAGCTTATTGATAGTCTCCACCATATGAACCGGAATACGGATAGTTCTGGCCTGGTCTGCAATAGCTCTGGTAATGGCCTGACGAATCCACCATGTAGCATAGGTGGAAAACTTGTATCCTTTTCTGTAATCGAACTTCTCCACAGCCTTAATCAGACCCAGGTTACCTTCCTGAATCAGGTCCAGAAACAGCATTCCCCTTCCCACATACCGTTTTGCAATACTTACCACAAGACGGAGATTAGCTTCAGCCAGACGTTTTTTTGCTCTCTCGTCCCCGTTCTCCATTCTCTTGGCCAGCTCGATTTCTTCCTCAGCGCTTAACAGAGGAACTTTTCCGATTTCCTTCAGATACATACGCACCGGGTCTTCAATGCTGACGCCTTCCGGAACGGACAGGTCGATATTCTCCATATCCACCTCATCCTCTTCACTTAAATTGATGTCGTCATCATCGCTGATAATCAAATCATCCATATCGTTATCCTGAATTCTCAGCACATCCACCCCGTTGGCTTCCAGGTAATCGAACACCTTATCCATGTGTTCCGGGTCTAAGGGGAAATCCTTAAAAAAGTCGTTGATTTCCTGGTATTCCAGCACATTTTTCTTCTTCTTTGCCAGTTCAATCAATTCTGCCAGTTTTTCACTGAATTTAGCCATATTCATTTCCATAACTGTTTCATCCTCTCAATTCTTATCTAATCTATGTGATACCGGTGTTAAAAGTCATACCTGTTTGTATCTGTGTATTATCTATATATTTTCCTCAATCCAGGGAAATATGCAGAGTAAGGCGGCCTCTTTCCATGTCCTCCAGCCTCTTTCTCGCCTCCAGAATCTTCTGGAGCCCTGCCAAATCCGTAGGGGCCAGTCTGGCGCTCTGCCACGCAATACTGTCCCGTTTCAGTCTGCACACGGTTTCCAGCACTGCCCTTTTTGCCTCTTCCCTACTTTCCAGATGCAGAGTAGCGTGAAAGAGGGAGGCCACTTCCTTTTGCTCCTCCGGTTCAGAAAACTGATTCAGCAGTCTGGCCGGATTTACCTCTCCTTCCTCATGCTGGGCAAAAACCAGCTGGGCCGCCTGGTGGTACAGAGGAGTAGTAAAGTCCTCAGGCCCTATGATACCCTGAATAGTGTCAAACATGGAAGGATAGGAAGTAAGCCAGGTGAGCATCAGCTTCTGTGCCGTTCTTCCTCCGTCCTCTTTCCCTTCTTTCCTTCCTGTGGAGTGTTCTCTTGACACCTTTTGGGATACATTGCCTCCCGTGGAAAGTGCCATATGGTTTACCATCCGCCGCAAATCCTCATACTGAATCTGGTATATCCTAGAGATGGTTTCCATGTAGTTGTTCCGCTCCAGCTCTTCAGGGAATTCCAGAAGCTTTCTGGCTGTCTCTCTGAAAAAACGGGTTTTCCCCTCCGGGTCTTCCATATTATATTGCTTTTCCAGCACTTTAATCTCAAAGAGGAAAAAATTCATAGCCTCTTCCAGACGTTTCTCAAAGGCTTCTTTTCCCTCTGCCTTAATAAATTCATCCGGGTCCTTGTAGGGAGTCAGATTTACCACCCTAGGGCTGATTCCCGCTCCACGGAGAATAGGAATTCCTCTGAGAGCCGCTTTCTGTCCAGCTTCGTCACTGTCATAGGTGAGAAGCACTTCCTTGGTATACCGACTCATAAGGCTGGCGTGGCCGGAAGTAAGAGCGGTTCCCAGAGAGGCTACTGCATTGGTAAAGCCTGCCTGGTGCATGGAAATCACATCCATATATCCCTCACAGACAATCAGATAGGGCTTACGGGAGGTTCTGGCCACATTCAGGCCATAGAGATTTCTGCTTTTATCAAAAATCTTGGTTTCCGGAGAATTCAGATACTTAGGTTTTCCATCTCCCATTACCCTGCCTCCGAAGCCGATAACCCGATTATTTACATCCATGATGGGAAACATAACCCGGTTCCAGAATTTATCCTGCATTCCCCTGCGCTCATCTATGTTGAACAATCCGGATTCCTTTAAAAGTTCATCGGAATAGCCCTGGCCTTTCAAGTATTTATACAGGGCTCCGGAATATCTTGGAGAACATCCCAGACCGAATTTTCGTATAGTCTCCTCTGACAGCTCTCTTCTTTTTAGATATTCCATAGCTGGTCTTCCGGACTCCTGCCGAAGCTGGTAATAATAGAAAGCCGCCGCTTTTTTATTTATTTCCAGAAGTTTACTCTTTTTGTCCGCCGCCTTTCTGGCTTCCTGGGAATAAGTTTCCTCCGGCAGCTTGACCCCGGCTCTGTCTGCCAAATATTTCACAGCTTCCACAAAACTGAAATTTTCATATTCCATAATAAAGGTGAACACATTTCCCCCTGCGCCGCAGCCAAAGCAGTAATACATCTGTTTGCCTGGGCTTACGGAAAAGGAGGGAGATTTTTCATTGTGGAAGGGACAGAGGCCAAAGTAGGAACTGCCTTTGCGCTGCAGCTTTACATACCCTGAAATCACATCCACAATGTCATTTTTCATGCGGACCTCTTCTATCACTTCGTCTGAATAATACATGCCGCTTCCTCTTTTCTACTGTCCTTTTTCCCTGCCTCTCCATCCTTTTGGAATGAAGATGTCTTTGAATTTTTCCAGGGAATACTGGTCTGTCATGCCGGAAATATAGTCGCACACCACCCGCTCCCGGGGTTCCCCTTGACGGAGCAGTCTGCAATATTCCTCTGACATTTTCTCCGGATACTTACTGTAATATGTATATAATTCCTCAATCACATGCTCTGCTTTCTTTTCCTCACTTTTGGCCGCAGGATTCAGATACACGTCCTGAAACATCAGGGAGCGCAAATCCCGCAGTCCCTCTTCTATTTCCGGAGACATAGAAATCTTGTCCTTGCCCTGACTGTGTTCTACAATGTCATGGACAAAGGTATTCAGCCGTTCTCTTGTGGATTCTCCCAAAAGCATACGCAGAGTGATGGGAATATCATCTTCCGTAATCAAACCTGCCCTCTGGGCATCGTCCATATCGTGGTGAATGTAGGAAATTTTATCGCTGTACCGTACCACCTGTCCCTCCAGAGTGTTAGGACTTCCGCTGGTCCTATGGTTCCGAATCCCATCTCTGACTTCCCAGGTGAGATTCAATCCCTTTCCTCCCTTTTCCAGCCGCTCCACCACACGGACGCTTTGTTTGAAATGGGCAAATCCCAAGGGACATATCTGGTTTAGCACCCGCTCCCCCGCATGTCCGAAAGGAGTATGCCCCAAATCGTGACCCAGGGCAATGGCTTCCACCAAATCTACATTTAAGGAAAGAGCTTTGGCAATAGTCCTGGCAATCTGAGAAACCTCCAGGGTATGGGTCAAGCGGTTCCGGTAGTGGTCCCCCTGGGGAGACAAAAAAACCTGTGTCTTATCCTTCATCCTGCGGAACGACTTACTGTGAAGAATCCTGTCCCTGTCCCGCTGATAAACCGTCCTTATATCACACTCCGGCTCCTGTCGGTCCCGCCCTTTGGACTGGGCGCTGAAGGAGGCGTAAGAGCTTAAGGATTCCAACTCTCTGGCTTCCATCTGTTCCCGGATATTCATTGGCCATCACCTGACTTTCTATACTCCTGCAGCATTTACCTATACTTGCAGGGATGCACATCCATAAAAGAATCTCTCATATTTATTATTCCAGTTCGCCAGCAATTTTCCTTCTTTTCCTATCAAAAAATTCCGCAAAACACGAAATTTTCCCATATAAGTCCAGTCTCAAAGTATAGCGCCATGGACTGCTGGCAGGCTATTGATATGCTTCCCTCAAAAACCGGATTTCCCTGGCATATCCCTCTAAATCGTTAGGGGTTTCTAAATAAAATGGAAGATGCTTCAGAGCCGGATGATTGATAACACGAATCAATGCCTGGCTGCCGATTTTTCCCTCTCCTATTTTGGCATGTCTGTCTTTATGGCTTTGAAAACCAAACATGCTGTCATTTAAGTGAATGGCCTTTAGTCTGGAAAGACCGATAACTCTGTCAAATTCTGTGAGAACGCCGTCTAAGTCTCCCACAATATCGTATCCGCCATCGTATACATGGCAGGTATCCAGGCACACGCCCATCTTATCCTGAAGCTGTACCCTGTCCAGAATTTCCCGCAGCTCCTGGAAGCTTCCTCCCACCTCACTGCCCTTTCCGGCCATAGTTTCTAAAAGCACTGTGGTACTTTGCTCTGAAGTAAGAATTTCATTAAGCATTTCCGCAATGTAGGAAATGCCTTTCTCCGTTCCCTGTCCTACATGGCTTCCCGGATGGAAGTTATAACAGTTTCCCGGAGTATATTCCATTCTCTGTAAATCATCCTTCATAGTCTGGAAGGCAAACTCCCGCACTCTCTCCTCTTTGGAACAGGCGTTTAAGGTATAAGGAGCATGGGCCAGGATTCCCTGGATTCCCAGCCTATTTGCTCTTTGGTGAAATTTCTCTACGTCTTGAGGATTTATCTCCTTTGCCTTTCCCCCTCTGGGATTTCTGGTAAAAAACTGAAAGGTGTTGGCTTTTATTTTTTCCGCCTCTTTTGCCATGGCCTCATAGCCTTTGGCAGAAGACAGATGACATCCTATGGTAAGCATTTGTTCCTCCTTTTACAGCATAACAAAGAAGCAGAAAACCTTGTTCTAAGATTTTCTGCTTCTTGATACTGCGGGAGATGGGACTTGAACCCACACGAGCATACACCCACAAGATCCTTAGTCTTGCCTGTCTGCCAATTCCAGCACTCCCGCTTAGCTGTCATTTGTTCTCCCAAACGACAAGTGAAAGTATAGCAAAGTTTTTCCAATCCGTCAATACCTTTTTTAAATTTTTTAATTTTTAATTTTTTTAACTTTGCGAACTTTTACTATTTTTTAGACTTTCTTGAATTTTTCTCTTATCAAAACTTCTCCTTCTTCCAATCTGTCAGTAAGGTTCTTTTTATCTCCCAAAATCTCCAAAAAGCAGTTCCATTCATCTACAATTCCCTGTCCATGAGGCACTAGGTAAGCCCCGGCATCGCTCCCCAGGGCAAGCTTCACTCCCAGCTCATAGCCTCTGCGTATGTTTCTTTTTCCTGTCTCCCAGATATTTTGCAATACCTTATCCGAAAACCTTCCGCAGCCTATGATATTCTTTACCACAGTAATAGTCGGCACCCAGGCCGTGCCCCTGTCCGCCATAAGACGGAGACATTCCTCATCCACATAATTGCCGTGTTCAATGCTGTCCGCTCCTGCCAGCACAGCATTTTTCA
>CABSEJ010000126.1 GCA_902476765.1 uncultured Blautia sp. | reverse complement strand
ATAATTTATTAAAATAGGGTTTTTTATCGGAGAAGACACGGAACACTCCGATATAACATGCTTTTTCATTCTAGTTTATTTGAGAAGAAATGTCAATACATAAAATGTTTGAAAATGCAAAAAATAAAGTAGAAATACCTTATGGTCTGGAGGAAAAAAGCATGGCAATGACGAGAATTCATACGGATTTGGCTCTGGAAGCAAAGGAAAAGTTTGAAGAAGATAATGTGGAAATCAGAGGAGTTGTGATAAAGGAGGATTATAACCAAGAGAAAGACATCAGAACCACGGTAGTGAAAATCGAAACAGAAAACGGGGCGAAAGCCATGGGCAGAGCCCAGGGGGTATACATTACGCTGGAAGCCCCTAATCTTTCCGTGCCTGACGAGGATTACCATAGGGAGGTTTCCCTGGAACTGGCAAAACATATGAAGCAACTGCTCCCCCTGGACAGAGAACAAAAAGTTCTGGTGGTGGGACTGGGAAACCGGGAAATTACTCCGGACGCTCTGGGACCGGACGTGGTGTCTAATCTGCGTATTACCCGGCATATTATCAATGAATACGGGGTCCGTGGAATGGGAGAGGAACAGGCTCACAGTATAAGCGGGCTGGTACCGGGGGTAATGGCTCAAACCGGTATGGAAACTATGGAAATCATTCGTGGTGTGGTAGAAGAAACCAGACCGGATGTGGTTATAGCTATTGATGCTTTGGCCGCCAGAAGTATCCGGAGACTGAACCGGACTATCCAGATAACAGACACAGGAATCAACCCGGGCTCCGGAGTAGGAAACCACAGGACAGGTCTGACAAAAGAAACCCTGGGAGTAGAGGTAATCGGAATCGGGGTCCCTACGGTGGTGGACGCCGCTACTATTGTTCACGATTCAATGTCTCACTTGCTGGATACTCTGGAAGAAGCAGAGAAAAAAGAGTTTTTGGAAGAAATGATTGCACCTTCTCTGCACAGTATGTTTGTCACCCCAAAAGATGTGGATGAAACCATAAAGCGTCTGGCGTATACTATTTCCGAGGGGCTGAATATGACCTTTTCCAAAGTTCAGAGAGGATAACATCATAATACAGAGAGTACCCGGCCAGAGAGGATAGTGTCATAAATAAAAAGGATTGTCTCATATATAGATATGAGGTGATTTGGTGAAGAAAAGAGATGCCGGAAAAATAGCTTCTGCTGGGATATGGATAGCCACGTCGGTTTTGGCCGGCTATATTATCATAAAGGGACTGTCTTTAGGAGAGGGGACCCTTCAGATGATGATGAGAAACGTACAGCAGCAGGCCGTTGAGCTATATCTTCCCGGAGCCGTATGGCAGAAGGAGGAAAAAAATACGGATGTGATTTCCTGGATAACAGAAAAAATAAAAGAGGAAATACCGGCAGCGGCATCTCTGGACAATCAGGAAGAGGTTCAGGAGGATGTTGACACAAGCCAGAAAATTGTGGAAGAAAATTCAGAATTTCTGGCGGCAAAGCTGTTGGAAGAAAATCAGGAGGCGGGACCGGACTCCTCCGGCCTGGAAATTACCGGAGGTTTAGATGAGGAACAAACTTCCCAGGAACAAGAAGACACACAAAGTGCCGCTGCTTCAAGTCAGGCCAGAGCCCCTGTGACAGATATACCTTTGGAGAAATTTCAGGATTTTGATTTTGTTCTCAGCAATTTTTATACGGTAGACAGTACCACCAGTATCAATAGTGAACAACTGAATGCGCCGGAACTGGTACAGATGGATTTAAGGATGACAACAGGCAATGACCAGCCTCAGATATTGATTTATCACAGCCATTCCCAGGAAGAGTTTATTGATTCGGTTCCGGGGGATACTTCTACCACTATAGTTGGAGTGGGAGAGTATCTGACCCAGTTGTTAAAAGAGAATTATGGGTATAATGTTATCCATGTGACGGATACTTTTGACATTGTGGACGGAAAACTGGACAGGAATCAGGCCTATACCTATGCCCAGGAGAGAATCAGCCAGGTACTGGAGGAAAATCCCAGCATAGAAGTAGTTATTGACCTGCATAGGGACGGCGTACCGGATGACAAGCGTCTGGTAACCCAGGTTAACGGAAAAGAAACTGCAAAAATTATGTTTTTTAACGGTCTAAGCCGAACCAATAAAAATGGTGAGATTTCCTACCTGCCCAATCCTTATATAAAAGATAATCTGGCTTTTTCCCTCCAGCTCATGTTGGAATGTGAAAAATATTATCCGGATTTAGCAAGGACTATTTATCTCAGGGGATACCGATATAATCTTCACCTGCGGCCTAAGGCCCTGCTGGTAGAGTGCGGTGCCCAGACCAATACCGTGCAGGAGGAAATGAATGCTATGGAGCCTCTGGCTGATGTTCTCCACAGGGTTTTAAGCGGAACCTAAAAGAGGGAAAAGAAAAACACTGGAAAAAACAAGGGATATGTGTTATTCTGAACATTATGAGTAATGACTGAGATTAGGGGACTTCTAAAGAAAAGAAAAAGAAGGAACGAGGGAAAAGCATGCTGTATAAAGAATATGAACCTGAGGTACTGCGGAAACTGCAAAAAGCCGAGGTAGAGATTCTCAAGGATTTTGATGCCTTGTGTGAAAAACATGGAATTGATTATTTTGTGTGCGGAGGCACGGCCATCGGCGGAGTGCGGCACCAGGGCTTTATCCCATGGGACGATGATATAGATATAGGAATGACCAGGGAAGACTACGAACACTTCTTGAAGGTGGCAGACAGTGAATACGGAGATAAATATGGAGTGATAAATCCGGATATAAATTCTAATTTTCCGGCGATTTTAACGAAATGGTACCGTAAGGGAACTCTTTTCCGCAACCAGGAGATGATTGATTTAGGGCTGTCTATAGGAATCGCCATAGATATCTTCTGTTTTGACAATGTGGCGGACGATGTGAAAAGCCTGAAAAAGCAAGGAATGTGGGCCTGGATTTGGGGGAAATTTTTGACGCTTCGCCTTGTGAAGAATCCGTCTTTATATGTAGATGGCTGGAAGGCAAAGGCCGTAAGCTTTGTTGCGGCAATTCTGCATAAGCTTTTAGACTGGTTTCATATTTCGCCCTCTTTTTTCTATAAAAAAGCAGTAAAAGCAGCAACAAAATATAAGATGGTACATACAGGAAGAATAGGATATTTGTTTGACCCTCAGCCCTATACCAGCATAGTAGGAAAATCAGATATTTATCCCACAGTGAAACGAAAATTTGAAGATATAGAGTTGCGATTTCCATGCCATGTAGAAAAATATTTAGAGTGGCGGTATGGGAAGGATTATATGGAGCTTCCCCCAGAAGATAAAAGACATAACCACGCACCAGAAGAACTGGACTTTGGAGAGGTATTTGCTGATTTATGATTAAAAATTTTTTTATGCCGGCAGAATATAATATGAAACAGACTTATATTTGGACTGTTTTAGCGGGGACATTTTATGCAGGAAGTTCCTTCCTGATGCAGATGGTAACCTCCAAATGCATAGGGATATATCAGGCCGGTGTATTGTCTTTAGCTCTGGCTGTGGCCAACCAATTGGTAACGGTAGGGCTTTATAATGTACGGACTTTTCAGGTTTCTGATGTTACAGAAAAATATAAATTTTGCGATTATTTTGTTTTACGCATCATAACGGTAACCATTATGATGATTTCTGGATTTCTGTGGGTTGCTGTAGGAGGTTACGATGGGGTCAAAGGTTTTACCATCATAATGGCAGTTACCTTTAAGGCAGTAGAAGCGTTTTCCGACCTGTTAGAAGGAAGATATCAGCAAAAGGGCAGATATGATACATCCTGTAAAAGCGTATTTATAAAAGTGCTGCTGTACCTGATTGTATTTCTGGCCGTACTGTTTATGACAAAGAGTGTGTCCTGGGCTTTAACAGCCCTGGCTGCAGTTTATTTTATTTCCATGATAATCATTGACGGTAAAATCGTAAAATATTTTGGAGATGTTTCGATTCGCTCTGCCTGGAGGCGGCAAAAAGGTTTGATATGGGAGGCTTTCCCGTTATTTGTAAATTCGTTTTTCAGCACTTATATTATCAATGCACCAAAATATTCTCTGGAAAAATATTATGATTCCCAGGTACTGGGAATTTTTACTGTGCTGTATATGATGGCTTTTGTAGTAAATATGTTTGCCTCCTTTATTCTGAAACCTATGATTTCTATTTTGGCTGAGAAATATGTAAAGAAGGATATAAGAGGATTTATAAAACCTATTATCCGGCAGACCGTCATGATAAGCATTGTTACTGTAGTATGCATAATAGGCGCTTATCTATTAGGAGTACCTGTTCTGGGACTTTTGTTCGGAGTTGACTTAAGCGATTATAAAGATGCTTTATGCTTAATACTGGTCAGCGGCGGATTTACTGCCGTGTACCAGCTGTTCCAGTATGGGATTATTATCATGCGGCATCAGTACAGTGCATTTGTTTGCTGTATACTTACCGCAGCTATGACTTATATTGTTACGCCTTTTCTTACTAAACGTTACAGTATTATGGGAGCAACTGTCAGCTATACCTTGTCTATGGGATTTATGTCGGTGCTGTTTATTGCCTTCTTTGTTTTTTATCTGGCGGCATATAAAAAGGAAGAACGAGAGGATAAATATGAGTAAGATATGTATTTTTGCATCTCATTATCTCCCCTATCTGGGAGGAATCGAAAGATATACCTATAATCTTGCTAAGGCTTTGCAGAAACTGGGAGATGAGGTTTTGATTGTTACAAATAATGATATGAGACTGAAAAATACGGAAATCATGGATGGTATAAAGGTTCTCCGGCTTCCCTGCTATAATTTAATGGGAGGAAGATACCCGGTAGTAAAATATAACAAAGAATTCCGGGCTTTGTATGGTAAACTGAGGAGAGAGAGATTTGATTTGGTTTTAATCAATGCCAGATTTTATCCTCATACACTTGTAGGAGCCTGGTATGCTAAGCGGATGAAAATCAGAAGTATTATTTTAGATCACGGAACCAGTCATATGACTGTGGGAAAAAAGCTGCCGGATATTATTTTCGCTGCAGTGGAGCATGGACTTACCGTTGGAGATAAGCTTTTATGTAAAGAATATTTCGGGGTATCTAAGGCCTGCTGCCGCTGGCTTCGGCATTTTAAAATTCAGGCCGAGGGTGTCTTGTACAATGCAGTTGACGCTGATAATATACGGGAATTAGCAGAGCATCCTGTTCGGGATTTCAGAAAAGAGTACGGAATTTCAGAGGATACATTGGTAATCGTATATACAGGAAGATTGATTAAAGAAAAAGGAATATTTAAGCTGATACAAGCTGTGAAATCCATGAATAATAATTATAAAGTTGCTTTGCTTATAGCGGGAGACGGGGAAGAATCTGAGGCGGTACGCCAAATGGAAGACCATCGGATAAAACTTCTGGGGCGCTTGGAATTTCCTCAAATTGCGGCGCTTTTAGGACAGGCCCAGATATATTGCCTTCCTACGGAATATCCGGAAGGATTTCCTACCTCTGTTTTGGAGGCGGCGGCGGCAGGGTGCTATGTGATAACCACTGACAGGGGCGGCTCTAAAGAATTGATAGAGGATGAATCCTATGGAACTATACTAAAGACCGTAACAGCCGAGAGTATAAAGAATGTTCTGGAAAAAATAGCGGATGTTCCTGCAGACAGAGAACAGGCAGCTCAAAAGGCAAGAGAGAAAGTAAACCAAAGATATACATGGGATATGACTGCAGGTAAAGTACACAACCTGGCAGAGGAAGGAAAAAGGAGATGGAAATGAAAAAGCTGGTTATTATTCCGGCCTATAATGAAAGTGAATCCATTGAGAAGACGGTAAGGGATATTCGTAAATATGCGCCTGAATTTGACTATATTGTAATCAATGACTGCTCCACAGATGCAACAGAAGCTATATGCAGAAAAAACGGATTTCATATCATCAGCCTGCCGGTCAACCTTGGAATCGGCGGAGCTGTGCAGACAGGCTATTTGTATGGATGGAAAAACGGATATGATATGGCAGTTCAGGTGGATGGTGACGGGCAGCACGACCCGGCTTTTCTGAATAAAATGGCGGAAACTATGGAAAAGCATAATCTGGATATGGTAATAGGTTCCCGGTTTATTGAAAAGAAAGGTTTTCAGTCATCAGGGATGCGTCGTGTGGGAATCCGCTATTTCAGTGGTCTTATAGAGCTTTTGACAGGTGTTCGTATTACAGACCCCACTTCCGGTCTGCGAATGGTAAATCGTAAAGTTATGGGAGAATTTGCACGAAATTATCCCAAGGATTATCCGGAACCGGAGAGTGTGGTAGCTATTTTAGGTATGGGATGCAAGGTGCAGGAAATACCGGTGGTTATGCGTCAGCGAATGGGCGGGGTTTCTTCCATATCTATGAAGAAATCCGTATATTATATGATAAAAGTTTCTCTGGCTATTCTGTTTGAAAGGATTAGAGGAGGTAAAGGATGAACACACGCTTACAGATTCTGGTTATTTTAATTGCGCTGCTTGCAATTTTATTTATCGTTAATAAAATCAGACGAAAAAGCATTGAACTGAAATACAGCCTTCTGTGGCTTTTGCTTGGAGCAGCAGTTATTCTGCTGGCCTGTTTTCCTAAAGTGAGCAATTGGGTGTCCGGTATGCTGGGAATCAGCAATCCTATGAACATGATGTTTTTTGCCGGTTTTTGCTTCACATTGCCAATTATTTTTTCTCTATCCATGTCTGTATCCAGGCTTTCTAACAAGGTAAAAAAGCTGACTCAGGAAATAGGATTGTTGAGCCAAAAAATAGATGAATTGGAGAATAAGGGATGAAAGATAAAAAATGGAATATGAAAAAGTTAAAAGGGTGGATTCCTTTTTTACTGATTGTTTTATTTATGTCTTTGGTTTCTGCATACTATTATTTCAATCATGTTTTGCCTGTAGCGGCGGGAGAGGGCAAGTTTTTTACAAGGGATATTGACGAGGAAAGTTCCTATGTGCTTACGGAAAAAGAGATAGTCCAGGAGTATACCACAACCAGGGACCATATGACGAGAATCGGACTGGGCTTCCAAAAATTCGGCGATATCAGCGGATTAACAGTTTATGTTAAATTTAGAGATGCAGAGACAGGAGAGACCATACAAAATTGGGAGATAGAGGCAGAGAGGCTGCTGGCAAGCGGAGATTTTGATTATTTTACCCTGAGTAATCCTCTGGTTGGAAAGGAACGAAGGACAGAACTCGTGGTTTCCGTAAACGACAGCAACCAGGAAGGGCAGCTGGCCCTTTATAAAAGTAAAAACTTGGATAAATATGGCGCTATATCAGTAAACGGAGAAAAAGAAGCCAGAGCTATAGCGCTTTCTGTATATGGGCCGGTTCCCTATATTGCGAAGCTCTTTGTGCTGCTGACGGCTGGTTTTATTTTGCTGTTGGGCGTAATATGGTTCTTGATTTTCAAGGTAAAAAAAGTCAAAATAGAAAACGTATTTTTGATTGCAGCTTTTGCTTTGGGACTTGTATACCTTATGGTTTTTACTCCCTACTCTGAACCAGACAGTAAGGCTCATGTAGCCACGTCTTTTTATTATGCTAATATGCTGTCAGGTAAAGAAACTGTCAATGAAGAAGGAAATGTATACGCCAGAGGAGAAGATGTAAGCTGCGGAGGATATATAGAGTTCTTAGGATTGGATAATATAAATACAACCAAAGAAAAACTCTTTCATTCTGTGGAGGATGAACAGCAGGGTGCATTTCAGAGAGGGAAACTGCAGGTACCTATTACAGCTCACTTGCCCCAGACCATAGGAACGCTTATTGGTATACTGACGGGAGCCGGTGCGGTGACCACCCTGTATCTGGGAAAATTTTTTGCACTGTTGTTTTATATTATGTGCGGGTATTTTGGAATAAAAATGATTCCTTTTGCAAAAAGTGGGCTGATGGTAACCCTTCTTTTGCCTTTTTCCTTGGAAACCGCTACTTCCTATTCATATGATAATACGGTTTTATCCATATCTTTCCTGATGATAGCTTATGCCATGTATTTGAAATTTGAAAAGAAATGTTTTACGGTAAAGGATATGATACTGTGGTGTATCCTTACCTTTTGGCTGGCACCCTGCAAAGTCATTTATTTTTTCATCGCTTTTTTGATTGTGCTTGTTCCCAAAAAGAAATTTAAAAAGAACAGCCTTTATTACGGTGCAATCGGTTTAACGGCAGGGGTTACGGCGCTTTCTTTAGTGATTAGCCGGCTGACTACTATATCAGGGGCTGTTTCCGGAAGCATGGGAAAAGGCTATACGATTTCCATGTTTTTGAAACAGCCGATGAAATCCTTTTTGCTGATTGGAAGAACCATTTATGAATATATGGATTTTTATTTGCAGCAGATATTCGGAGGAACTTATTCATGGTTTGATATAAGTTTACCTTGGTTCTATGTTATCTGCTATATCCTATTATTCTGTATTGGTTTTTTAGGCGTGAAAGAGGGATATTACCTAAAAACAGGAGAAAAATTGTATATAGGAGCTATATGCATTTTAGTAATTGCTGCCGTAGCAGCTAGTATGCTGTTTACCTGGACACCTGCGGATTCCCTGAAAATAGAAGGAATACAGGGGCGGTATGTATTGCCTGTTTTACCGCTTTTTGCCTGCTTGTTCAGAAACAGGCTGGTGATACTGCGGGAAAATATAGACGGAAAAATTTTAGCTGCCACAGTGCTGATACAATTTTTGACTGTTATGCAGCTGTTTGTTCTTATTATTGCAAGATAAAAGGAGGAACTTTATGCCGGTAATGGACCAAAGCAAAATTCGCAATTTCTGTATTATTGCACATATAGACCATGGGAAGTCCACTTTAGCGGACAGGATTATTGAGCAGACCGGACTTCTCACGGAAAGGGAGATGCAGTCTCAGGTGCTGGATAACATGGATTTGGAAAGAGAGAGAGGAATCACTATCAAGTCTCAGGCGGTCAGGACCGTTTATAAGGCCAGGGACGGACAGGAATATATTTTTAACCTGATTGACACACCGGGACATGTGGATTTCAATTATGAGGTTTCCAGAAGCCTGG
>CABSEJ010000125.1 GCA_902476765.1 uncultured Blautia sp. | reverse complement strand
TAGTGAATAACAAAGAGGAAAAGGACTGCATCACCCTGCCATATTTATGTGCAGAAGATGCTATAGATAGTTTTATGAGACAGGAAAGAGATTAAAATTTAACAGAAATTTAGAAAAGACAGCCCTAAGAAGCAGCAGAAAAAGAACAGAAAAGGAGCCAAAACTCAACGGACAGCCCAGGCCAGGGAAATCCACAGGTTTTGGCTTCTTTCTTTTTGGCCTTTTTTTGCTGGATAAATTTCCGAAATGATGTTACCCTTAGTGTACAAGGGGCCACAGAAGAAACAGGCTGTGAGAAGAGATGATAGTGTCAACGGACTGATGAAAAAACGGAGAATAGATAGCAGAGGATTGGATAATGAGATATTTGGATGAGGCATTGTATGAATACGCCAAAGAGGGAAGATACCCCTTCCATATGCCGGGGCACAAGAGGAATTTTCACAATGGGAATCTGGAAAATCCTTACGGAGTAGATATTACGGAGATTACAGGATTTGATAACCTTCACCATGCAGAAGGGATTTTAAAGGAGAATCAGGAGCTGGCGGCTGAGATTTACGGGGCAAAGAACACCTATTTTCTGGTGAACGGCAGTACCGCAGGAATTTTGGCAGCTATCTCTGCCTGTACGAAGCCGGGAGGAGTGCTGCTGATGGCAAGAAACTGCCATAAGGCGGCTTATCATGGAGCCGCCCTGCGGGGGCTGAAGACAAAATATCTCTATCCTTCTTATGAGAAGAAAACCGGGTTAAACGGAGGCATCGGACCAGAGCAGGTAGAAAGGGCTTTGTGCCGGGATTCCGGGATTCAGGCAGTGCTGCTCACCTCGCCTACCTACGATGGAATGGTATCAGACATTGAGGAGATTGCCAGGATAGTCCACAGCTTCGGACTGCCGCTTATTGTAGATGAGGCCCATGGAGCCCATTTACCTTTTCACCCTTATTTTCCTCAATCCGCTTTAGAGAAAGGGGCGGACATAGTCATACAAAGTTTACATAAAACTATGCCCTCCCTGACCCAGACCGGGCTTCTTCACATCTGTTCCCAACGGGTTTCAAGAGAACGGGTGGAAAGCTTTTTGGGGATTTACCAGACCAGCTCCCCCTCTTATGTGCTTATGGGCTCTATAGCAGCCTGTCTGAGATATTTAAAGACAGAGGGAGGACGGGATTTTGAGACATATACCCAGCGATTGGACCAGTGCCGCAGGAAGCTGGAAAGCCTGAAGCTCCTGACTTTAATAGGAGAGGAAGTAAAGGGCGGAAATAGTCAGGTCGTTGACCTGGATAAATCCAAGCTGGTAATTTCCACGGCAAAGGCGCCTATTGACGGCCCAGACTTACACCGGAGGCTGAGGGAGAGATATGGTCTTGAACTGGAAATGGAGGCGCCGGAGTATGTATTAGCGCTGACCAGCGTTATGGACAGCTGTCAGGGATTTCAAAGGCTGTCAGGGGCTCTGCTGGAAATCGACAGGGCACTGGCGGAAGAAGAGAAAAAGCGGGATACAGCCTTTAAGAGTCTGGATAAGGAAGGGGAAAAGAGGGCTCCTTTGGCTGATTTTGCCGCTTTTCCGGCAGCGGAGGAAAATCCGGGTGCCTGTATCATGGAGGCGGCTTTGGAAGGAGAGAAGGAGCTTATTCCTTTGGAACGGAGCCAGGGAAGAATTTCCTCTGAGTTTGCCTACCTCTATCCACCGGGGATTCCCCTTCTGGTGCCGGGAGAGCGTATCAGCACCCGGTTCATCAATCAGGCGGAAAGCTGGAAGAAACAAGGCATTTATCTCCAGGGACTTTGGGACAAAAAGCAGAAGAGTATTTATGTGCTGGACGAAATCAGAAAACAATAGAGGAACCCCTATGTTTTTTGAACTGCACACTGGAAAAAGGAAAGGCAGAATGACAAATGGGAAAAATATTTTATATTATGGGAAAAAGTTCTTCCGGAAAGGATACCATATACAGCAGGCTGCTTCAGGATAAGGAGCTGAACCTGAGAAATATTGTGCTTTATACTACCAGGCCCATGCGCCAGGGAGAACAGCCGGGGAGGGAGTATTACTTTGTAAATCAGGATACCTTCCGGGAATTTGAAGAAAAGGGAAAAGTGATTGAGGCCAGAACCTACGATACGGTGTACGGGCCCTGGATTTATTTTACAGCAGACGATGGGCAGATAGAGCTGTCTAAGAGGAATTACCTGGGAATCGGCACGCTGGAATCTTATTGCAGAATGAAAGAATACTTCGGAGAAGAACAGGTCTGCCCCCTTTATGTCCAGGTAGAGGACGGGGAGAGACTGAAAAGAGCTATCCTGCGGGAGGAGCTGCAGGCGGAGCCTAAGTATGCGGAGATGTGCCGCAGGTTTTTGGCGGATACCCAGGATTTTTCGGAGGAGAATCTGAAAAAGGCAGGGATTGCCAGACGCTTTGAGAACCGGGAGCTGGAGAATTGTATAAAAGAAATGAAAAACTGTATACAAAAGTTGCAGTAGACAAAAAATATTGCTATAATGAAAGAATCAAAAATCTATCTTGAAAGTAGGGCCTCATGGGTCTGCCAGCAGCCCATGTGTCCTTGCTTTGAGATTGGATGAGAAATGAAATGCCTGTTAGCGCAGGTATTATCATAAAGATGAATTGAGGTGGATTGCAATGCAGGAAGTTGGAAAAGTATTAGGCCACGAGGAAGTGCTGAGGCATTTACAGAATGCAGCGGCTATGGATAAGGTTTCCCACTCTTATATATTTGCAGGAGAGAAAGGAAGCGGGAAGAAGCTTCTGGCAAAATTATTTGCCATGACATTGCAGTGTGACAAGCATGGGAAAGAGCCCTGCTTACAGTGCCCCTCCTGCCAGAAGGCTATGAACCGGAATCATCCGGATATTATATATGTGACCCATGAGAAACCCAATACCATCAGTATTGACGATATTCGGGAACAGCTTATCGGGGACGTTGCCATTAAGCCTTACAACGGGCCTTACAAAATCTATATTGTGGACGAAGCCGAGAAAATGACGGTGCAGGCCCAGAATGCCCTGTTGAAAACCATTGAGGAGCCTCCCGCTTACGCAGTGATTTTGCTGCTGGTAAACAATGGAGGAACTCTGCTCCCCACCATTGCTTCCCGGTGTGTGACCTTGAATTTTAAGCCGGTGAGAGATGAGGTTATTAAGAAATATCTTATGGAGGAGCTTCATGTGCCGGATTATCAGGCAGAGGTCAGTGTGGCTTTTGCCCAGGGAAATGTGGGAAAAGCAAAGCAGATTGCCACTGCGGAGGATTTTTCTGAAATGATGGATGCTGCTTTCCGTATCCTGAAAAAAGGAAAAGACATGGAAGTCTATGAAATGGTGGATGCCATAAAGGAGCTGTCGGAACAGAAGCACACAGTATACGAATACCTGGACTTGTTCCTGGTATGGTTCCGGGATGTGCTGATGTTTAAGGCCACCCATGAGATAGACGGTCTGGTATTCAGACAGGAATATAATGATATTAAGAATCGTGCGGATACAAGCTCTTATGAAGGACTGGAAAAAATCATCAATGCCATTGAGACGGCCAAGGTCCGTCTTCAGGCAAATGTAAATTTTGAGCTGACCATGGAGCTTTTGTTCCTCACAATCAGGGAGAACTAAAATGACGAGAGTAATTGGAGTTAGATTTCGCAATGTAGGAAAAATTTACTACTTTTCACCAAAGAATCTGGAGCTAAAGACAGGGGACCATGTGATTGTAGAAACCGCCAGAGGCGTGGAGTACGGAAATGTGGTGCTGGCTCCCAGAGATGTTCCGGATGAGAAGGTAGTACAGCCTTTAAAAGAGGTTATCCGTATTGCCAACGCCCAAGATGACAAGAAGGAAGAGACAAACCGGAGAAAAGAGAAGGAAGCCTTCCAGACCTGCTTAAAGAAAATCAGAGAGCATGGACTGGATATGAAACTCATAGATGTAGAGTACACCTTTGACAATAATAAGATACTGTTTTACTTTACCGCTGACGGAAGGATTGACTTCAGGGAGCTGGTGAAGGATTTGGCCGCTATTTTCAAAACCAGGATTGAGCTGCGGCAGATAGGTGTCAGAGATGAGACCAAGATTTTAGGAGGCATCGGAATCTGCGGAAGACAGCTTTGCTGCCACACTTATCTTTCCGAATTTGTACCGGTATCTATTAAGATGGCCAAGGAGCAAAACCTGTCCCTGAATCCTTCTAAAATTTCCGGAGTTTGCGGAAGGCTGATGTGCTGCCTGAAAAATGAGGAAGAAACCTATGAAGAACTGAACCGGAAGCTTCCCAACACAGGAGATAAGGTAACCACTCCCGAAGGCTTAAAGGGCGAGGTGCAGAGTGTCAATGTACTGCGCCAGCTGGTGAAGGTGATTGTGGATGTGGAGGACGAAAAGGAAGTGCGGGAGTACACTGCAGGGGAATTAAAGTTCAAGGTACGCCAGAAACGGGATAAAGTGAAGCTTTCAGAGGAAGAGATGAAGGCTTTGAAGGAATTAGAGAAAGATAAATAAAAAATCAGAAGAATAGCAGAAAGGACAATGGCATTCATGGAAGAAAACACCTTGGTGCTGGAACATGAACGGCTGGATGACCTTCAAAACGGATATATGCTGATACAGAATCCGGAGCAGTTCTGCTTCGGTATTGACGCAGTGCTTCTTTCCTGGTTTGCATCTGTGAAACCGGGAGAGAAGGCACTGGATATGGGGACGGGCACTGGTGTCGTCCCTATTTTATTAAAGGCAAGGTATCCACGGGGCCATTATACAGGGCTGGAAATCCAGGAGGAAAGCGCCAAAATGGCCATGAGAAGCGTGGCCTATAACCATCTGGAGGAAGATATTACGATTACCCGGGGAGACATTAAGGAGGCAGCCAGACTGTACGGAAGTTCGGTTTTTGACGTGGTCACCACCAATCCGCCCTACATGATAGGAAGCCACGGGCTTACCGGAGATAATCAGGCAAAAATCATAGCCAGGCATGAAACCCTGTGTACGCTGGAGGATATTTTATCCCAGGCCTTTCAGGTACTGCGGCCAAAGGGCAGATTTTATATGGTACACAGGCCCTTCCGGCTGGCAGAGATACTTTCCTCTATGGTGAAACACAGAATAGAGCCAAAAAGAATGCGGCTGGTACATCCCTATGTGGATAAGGAGCCAAATCTGGTGCTGATAGAGGGAATGAGGGACGGCAAATCCAGAATAACCGTAGAGAAGCCGTTGATTGTATATGAAAAACCAGGGGTATATACCCGGGAGATTCTGGACATATACGGACAGGAGACGAAAAAATGAGAGGAAAATTGTATTTATGTGCCACGCCTATCGGAAATCTGGAGGACATAACCTTCCGGGTGCTGCGGACCTTGAAGGAGGCGGATTTGATTGCCGCAGAGGATACCAGAAACAGCCGGAAGCTTTTAAATCACTTTGAAATTCATACTCCTATGACCAGCTACCATGAATACAATAAATACGAGAAAGGACGCTGGCTCATAGAGCAGATGGAGCAGGGGAAAAATATAGCCCTTATCACAGATGCAGGAACCCCCGGGATTTCCGACCCCGGAGAGGAATTAGTTGCTATGTGCAGGCAGGAGGGGATAGAGGTTACCTCCATTCCCGGACCGGCGGCCTGTATCACGGCCCTTACCATGTCCGGCCTGCCTACCAGAAGGTTTTCCTTTGAGGCTTTTCTCCCTGCAGATAAAAAGGAAAGAAAGGCTGTTTTGCAGGAGCTGAAAACAGACACCAGAACCATTGTCCTCTATGAGGCGCCTCACAGGCTTTTAAAGACTCTGGAGGAGCTGTATCAGGAGCTGGGGAACCGGAAAATAGCAGTGTGCAGGGAGCTTACGAAAAAGCATGAAACCCAGTTTCAGGCTCCTTTGGAGGAGGCCTGCAGCTATTACCGGGAGAACCCTCCCAAAGGGGAATGTGTTCTTGTTCTGGAGGGAAGGCCCAGGCAGGAGCTGGAAAGGGAAGAGCAGCAGAAATGGGAGGAAATGTCTGTAGAAGACCATGTAAGGCTGTATCTGGCCCAGGGGATGGATAAAAAGGAAGCGATGAAGCAAGCGGCAAAGGACAGAGGCGTCAGCAAAAGAGATATTTATCAGGCCTTGCTTGACAGAGATTAACGGGGGAAAATTTATGGAGGAGAACAAAAGAAGAAGAGAACAGGAAAGAAGACGGGAGCTGCGCAGAAGGCAGGTTATGAGGCAGCGGCTTATGCTGGGCTGCGGAGTTTTGGCCCTGGTTTTGATTTTGATTATAGTGCTGGCTGTGAAGGGATGCAGCAAAAAGCAGAAAGACATAGAGGCCCGGAAAACCCAGGCAGCCCAGAAGGTAGAGGAAAAAAAGGATGAAACAGTAAGCCTGCTTATCAGTGCTGCGGGAGACTGTACACTGGGAACCGATGAATATTTTAATTATAGTACAAGTCTCAATGCTAAATTTGAGGAAGAGGGGGCTGCCTTCTTTTTTGAAAATGTGAAGCCTGTGTTTTCTCAGGATGATTTGACTATTGTCAATATGGAGGGGACCTTGACAGAGGAAACCTCAAGAGCGGAGGGCGAACAGTTTGCCTTTAAGGGAGATGCTGATTTTGCGGATATTTTAGTGGAGGGCTCTGTGGAAGCGGCAAATCTGGCCAATAACCATACCTATGATTATGGAGATAAGAGCTATACGGATACCATTGATGCCTTGGATAAGGTGGGAATTCCCACTTTTGGTTATGACCGCACGGTGCTGATGGAGATAAAAGGAGTGAAAGTCGGCCTTTTAGGAACCTATGAGCTTGACCTTCACATGGACTGCGAGGAAGAAATGATTGAGAATATTGAAAGCCTGAAGGAACAGGGAGCCCAGATAATCATTGCTACTTTCCACTGGGGCATTGAGCTGGATCATGTACCCAATGATACCCAGGTTGCCCTGGCCCATTCAGCTATTGACCACGGGGCAGACCTGGTGCTGGGACACCATCCTCATGTACTGCAGGGCATTGAGACATATAAAGGGAAAAACATTATTTACAGTCTGGCTAACTTCTGCTTCGGAGGAAATTCCTCCCCAAATGACATGGACTCTATGATTTACCAGCAAACCTTTACCTTTAAAAACGGAGAGCTTCAGGAAGATAATGACACCCGGGTGATTCCGGTGAAGGTTTCTTCTGTGTGGGAGACAGGCATGAATAATTACCAGCCCACACCGGTGGAGGGAGATACGGGGCAGTCTATCATTGACCGCATAGAGGAATACAGCCAGAGTATGGCAGAGGAATATGGTACCGAGGCTGCACAGATAACCCAGTACGGGGAAGCAAGACAGACTATTTCCGGTCAGGAGGTAGAAGAATAGATAGTATAAGTAAATAAAGGAGCGTACACCAGGGAAAGCAGGGGAATATTCAAAATTTTTAGTACATATACTGGACTAAAGATGACCGTGCCAGGTGAATAATATGTTAAATTACCTTTGGGGTGCAATGCTGCTTCTGGGGGTTCTGTACGGAGCCTTTACCGGAAATATGAGTGAAGTTACAGATGCTGCCCTTTCCTCAGCGAAAGAGGCAGTATCTCTTTGCCTTTCTATGGCAGGAATCGTAGCTATGTGGGTGGGACTTATGGAAATAGCCAAGTCTTCCGGTCTCATAGACAGACTTACAAAAGCCCTGGAGCCTGTCCTGGGCTTTTTATTTCCACTGATTCCCAGAGGGCATAAGGCCATGGAATTTATTTCCGCCAATATGATTGCAAACTTTCTGGGCCTGGGCTGGGCGGCCACACCTTTTGGACTGAAGGCCATGGAAGAGCTGGCAGAGCTGGAGGAGGACAGGAGACAGGGCAGGGCTCCCGGACCGGTGCGCCCTGCAGGAACTGCCGGCAACGAAATGTGTACTTTTCTGATATTAAATATTTCATCTTTACAGTTAATTCCCGTAAATATCATTGCATACAGAAGCCAGTACGGCAGTGTGAATCCTACGGCTATTGTGGGGCCTGCCATTGCCGCCACAGCGGTAAGCACAGGGGTAGCGGTTATTTTCTGCAAGGTGATGGACAGGAAGAGGCAGTAGGCGGCTGCGGGACCTGACAGGGAAAAGAGGTTGTCATTAGCTAAGCGAAACATTATAATAAGACTATCTGAGCAAAAAAATGAGTGGATATAGAAATAACCATGCCCTCCGGAAAAATCCGGCTTATCTTTGCCGCCAGGAGGACGATTAAAAATAAGGGAAAGGATATACCTATGGATAAACAACATCAGGTTTTAAAACAGATTTTCGGATATGAAACCTTCCGGGCAGGGCAGGAGGGATTGGTGGACAGTGTACTTTCCGGCCGGGATGTGCTGGGTGTCATGCCTACGGGAGCAGGAAAATCTATCTGCTATCAGGTTCCTGCCCTGTGCTTTCCCGGAATTACTATTGTAGTTTCACCTTTAATTTCCCTGATGAAGGACCAGGTTTCTGCACTGAACGCAGCGGGGGTCCATGCGGCCTACATAAACAGCTCTCTTACAGAGGGCCAGTACAGAAAAGCCATGGAGCTGGCAGCACGGGGACGGTACAAGATTATTTATGTAGCGCCTGAGCGTCTTATGACGCCTTCCTTTCTGGATTTGAGCCGTCAGGTGGAGATTTCCATGATAGCGGTGGACGAGGCTCACTGTATTTCTCAGTGGGGCCAGGATTTCAGGCCCAGCTATCTGAAGATTGTAGATTTTATACAAACTCTTCCGGCACGGCCTGTTATAGGAGCGTATACGGCTACGGCCACCAAGGCGGTAAGAGAGGATATTCTCTGTATTCTGGGGCTTAATAATCCGTTGGTAACAGTCACTGGATACGACAGGGCAAATCTGTTTTTTTCTGTGGAAAAGCCAAAGGACAAAATGGCTCAGCTTCTGGATTATCTCAGGAAGAACGAGGGGAAAAGCGGAATTATTTACTGCAATACCAGAAAAACCGTGGAGGAGGTTCATGAAAGGCTGGTAAAGGAAGGATTTCCTGCGGTGCGCTACCATGCGGGACTGTCAGATAAGGAGAAAAGAGAGAACCAGGAAGATTTTATATATGATAAAATGCCTGTTATGGCCGCCACTAATGCCTTTGGCATGGGCATTGACAAATCTAATGTAAGGTTTGTCATCCACTATAATATGCCCAAGGATATGGAGAGCTATTACCAGGAGGCAGGAAGGGCAGGACGTGACGGGGAGAGGGCG
>CABSEJ010000124.1 GCA_902476765.1 uncultured Blautia sp. | reverse complement strand
GTTTTATAAGGCCTGCAAGCTATTTTTCTATTATGCAACTGTCAAACTCCCGTATTTTTTTATGAAATTCTACTTTTTTTCTCTTTGGTTTTTTCTTTGCAAGATGTAGATTTCCCCGAATTTATGAAGGATTTTGTGTATTTTTGGACAATCCCCAAAAAGAATCTCTTTTTTTAATAAAATAGTCTAACAATCTTCACATTTTCATGGTATACTATCTAAAGTTGCATAAGGAGGTTACGTTTATGTCTTTTGGCGAACATGTTATTCAATTAAATGACACAAAAGAAATGCCTCTCCTGGGGCTGGGCGTTTATAAAGCCACTGAAGAGGCTGAGCTGATACAAGCGATAACGGAAGCCGTCTCCTGCGGATACCATTTAATCGATACCGCTTCTTTCTATAAAAATGAGGAAGGTGTGGGAAAGGGAATAAAGGCTCTTGAAATACCCAGGGAAGACATTTTTGTCACCACTAAAATCTGGAACACTGCCCAGCGCATCGGAGATATTGAAGACAGCTTTAATCGCAGCCTGGAGCGGCTGGGACTGGATTATGTTGATTTATATCTGATTCACTGGCCTGTGCCCGGCTGCTACTGTGATACCTGGAAAGCCATGGAAAACCTGGTGGCTCAGGGTAAGGTAAAATCCATAGGGGTTTCTAATTTTTCCATTCAGGATTTGGAGCTTTTAAAAACGGTTTCCGATATCAGACCGGCGGTAAACCAGGTAGAATTTCATCCTCTCTTTCAGCATCCCGAGTTAAAGGCCTATTGCCAGGCAAATCAGATTGCCCTGCAGGCCTACGCTCCACTGGCCAGAGGCGCTTATCTAAATAGTCCTCTTATGATAGAAATCGGCAACCGACACCAAAAATCACCGGCTCAGATAGGACTACGCTGGCTGGTACAGCAGGGAATCGGCGTTGTCCCCAAATCTGTTCACAAGGACAGGCTTGCGGAAAACAGTCAGATTTTTGATTTTGTCCTGTCAGATGAGGAAATGGCCGCCATCAATGCCATGGATATCCAACAGAGGATTGCAGGTATTCCCGATGACATGGTACCCTATGTGAAATAGCCAAAGTACCGCTTTCAGACTAATACAGCAAGGTATGCAGAAGCTTTGAAACCCATGGAAAGGCTCTGGATTCCGGCATATAAAACATAGGAAATATAGTACATAACAGAAGCCGCAGGCAGAAAACAGAGGGTTCGCTGTTTTTTTGCCTGCGACTTCTATATTTTTCTCTCTTGCTTTTGTCCTATTTTTCTTTTTTCCAGGTACTGTCCCAGGACTCAATCTTTTTATCTCTGACCATCAGTTCCTGAACTGCTGCGGAGGGAGCTTTTCCTTCGAACAGCACTTGATTCACCTGCTCTATGATAGGCATTTCCACCTGGTATTTTTTTGCCAGGTCTAATCCTGCCTTTGCGGAATATACGCCTTCCACAACCATCTTCACTTCATCCATAGCCTGTTTCATGGTCTTTCCCTGCCCCAGAAGATAGCCAGCCTTTCGGTTACGGCTGTGGCGGCTGGCACAGGTAACAATCAAATCACCGATACCTGACAAACCGTAAAAAGTATCTGCCCTGGCTCCCATGGCAATGCCCAATCTGGCAATCTCTGTGATACCCCGGGTAATCAAAGCTGCCTTCGTATTATCTCCATAGCCCAGACCGTCCGCTGTTCCCGCTGCCAGGGCTATAACATTTTTCAAAGCACCTCCTAATTCAATGCCGAGAATATCCGGACTGATATACACCCGGAAAACAGGACTCATAAACACATTCTGAAGATACTCTGCTGTTTTTTTATCTCCTGCGCCTACCACACAGGTAGTGGGCAACCCCCGGCTTACTTCTTCCGCATGGCTGGGACCGGAGAGTACACAAGCCTGGCAGCCGGGTATCTCCTCCTCTATCATGTCTGTAAGAGTCATCAGAGTGCCCTCCTCAATTCCCTTTGCTACATTCACGATAAGCTGTCCCTGTCTGATATAGGGCTTCATCTTTTTCGCTGTGGACCGGACAGCCACAGATGGGACCGCCAGTACCAGTACATCTTTATCCCTCAGAGCGTATTCCAGGTTTGCTGTAATTTCAAGTTCCCGTGGAAGCAAAACTCCCGACAGCTTCTGGCTGTGCTGCCTGGTTTCGGAAAGTTCTCTGGCCTGCTCCTCTCTGTGGGACCAAAGAACCGTGTCATGTCCATTATTTACCAACAGGACTGCCAGGGCAGTCCCCCAGCTTCCCGCACCGATTACCCCAATTTTTGCCATAAGCCTTACCTCTTTTTATTTCTTACCAAAAACAATCTTATTTTCATTTCCATGGATAAGCCGCTGGATATTCTGTCTGTGGCGCCAGAAGGCCAGGGCCGCCAGAAGAACTCCCACAATATACATTTCCGTCAAAGCGGAGGCGGTACATTGGTACATCCCCATCTGTCCAAATATTATCAGCATAATAACAAAGCATACATAACTCAGAAGAGAACACAGGGATACATAGTGGGTAAGGAAAAAAACGGAAAAAAACACCACTGCACATACCAGGAATATTCTCCAGTCAAAGGCCAGCAAAAGGCCAACAGAAGCCGCAATGCCCTTGCCTCCCTTAAATTTCATATAGAAAGGAAAGTTATGGCCCAGGATACAGCCCGCACCGGCATATAATTCCAGCACAGAAAGGTCTGTGCCTCCATGGCTGCTAAAAACAAATCTTGCGATAAGCACTGCAATGACACATTTCAGACAGTCTCCCAAAAGTGTAAGGGTCCCTGCCTTTTTCCCCAGAGTACGCAGGGCGTTGGTGGTCCCTGCATTGCCGCTTCCATGTTCTCTGATATCAATCCCGTGCATCCTGCCATAAATATAGGATGTGTTAAACAGCCCCAGTACATAGCCTACAGCCAGACAGATAATACGCTCTATCATATTTCTTATTCCCCCTCTTTTCTCTCACGGATAATAAACTTCAGTGAAGTTCCCTTAAATCCAAAGGCCTCCCGGATTTTATTTTCCAGATACCTGGTATAGGAAAAGTGCATCAATTCTTTGCTGTTTACAAAGATTACAAAGGTAGGAGGCTTTACCGCCACCTGGGTGCCATAGAAAATTTTCAGCCTTCTTCCCTTATCTGAAGGGGGCTGCTGCATAGCCACAGCCTCTGAAATAATTTCATTCAGCACTCCGGTCTGAATCCGGAGAGTCTGGTTTTCCAGCACCATATCAATGGTTTCAAATAGTTTATGGATTCTCTGTCCTGTCTGGGCAGATATAAATACAATTTCCGCATAGGGCATAAAGGATAAGGTTTCTCTCACCTTGCTGGTAAACTTATAAATAGTCTTATCATTCTTTTCCAGGGCATCCCATTTATTTACTGCAATAATGATTCCCTTTCCTCTGTCATGGGCAATTCCGGCAATTTTGGCATCCTGCTCTGTCACGCCTTCCGTAGCGTCAATCATCATAACCACCACATCCGCCCGCTCTACGGCAGTGACAGTCCGGATAATGCTGTAACGTTCCAGTTCTTCTTTGATTTTATTCTTTCTGCGCAGACCTGCGGTATCAATAAAAGTATATTCCCTGTCCCCATAGGAAATTTTAGTATCAATAGCATCCCGGGTGGTTCCTGCTATATCGGACACTATTACCCTGTCCTCCCCTGCAATTTTATTTATCAGGGATGACTTACCTACATTTGGTTTTCCCACTACGGCAATCTTGGGAATATCCTCTTCTTCCTGGTCCTGAGAATCCTGAGGGAAATATTCTGCCACCTTGTCCAGCATATCTCCCAGTCCCAGCAGGGAGGAAGCGGAAATAGGCACCGGCTCTCCGATTCCCAAGTTATAAAACTCATAGGTATCCATCATCAGTTTGTCAAAGCTGTCCACCTTATTCACTACCAGAATCACCGGCTTTTTGCTCCTGCGGAGCATATCTGCCACTTTTGCGTCAGCGTCCACCATACCCTGGCGCACATCTGTCATAAAAATAATCACATCTGCAGTATCAATAGCAATCTGTGCCTGTTCTCTCATCTGGGAGAGTATCACATCTTTGCTCTCCGGCTCAATACCTCCTGTATCAATCATGGTAAAAGATTTATCCAGCCAGGTCACATCTGCGTAAATCCGGTCTCTGGTAACCCCGGGTGTGTCCTTGACAATGGAAATCTTTTCCCCGGCCAAAGCATTAAAAAGTGTAGACTTTCCTACATTAGGCCGTCCCACTATAGCTACTATTGGTTTGCTCATACATTTGTCTCCTTTTATATGATTTTCCTGTGTCTTCTTTTAAAACTGCTGCTGCAAAATCCCGGCCATGCTCTTCCACTATTTTAACCGGAACCCCCAGCTCCTTTTCCAACTGTTCCACGGTCATATCATCCAAAAACACATTTTCTCCGTCCCGCAGAAGATTACAGGGAAGTAGAAGGAATTCTCCCAGGCTTTTCCCCTTTAACTGTCTTGCAATGTCCTGACCGGTAAGCAGGCCGGAAACCGTAATCTGCTCTCCGAAAAATTCATTCTTTATTTCATAGCCGCTAATCTCCAGATTGGGATATTTCTCCAGGAGCCTGTCAGCGTAATCCCGGATAAAAGGATAGGCCAGACGTCCTGTGGCAAAAGACAGACTCTCTTTTCTGTTATCTCCCTTCAGCATTTTCAGAACCTCTTCTTTTTGTACCTCTAACAGCCGCAGCATACCTACACCGTTTTCCAACTGCAGGTATCCGTCATATCTTTCTTCCTGAGGAAGTTCTCTGCCGGCCAGCAGATACCATTCATCGCTGGCATGAACGAAATGAATTCCATACTTGGGAAAAAGCTTTTTCTGCCAATCTTCAATCAAATCAATGACCTGCTCCGCATCCCGGGAAGTAAAAGGCTCCAGGGGATACAGGCCCTCCCTGTATCTGCTCAGTCCCACAGGCACCACAGAAACACTGCGCAGATAAGGCAGATATGCCGTTAAATCTGAAATACTCCGTTCCAGCTCTTCTCTGTCATTAAGGCCCTTGCAGAGAACGATCTGCCCATTCATCTCAATGCCGGCTTCATACAGCCTCTGAACCTTTGGAAAAATCTCTCCCGCAAACCGGTTGTTCAGCATCTTGCAGCGCAGAAGCGGATTAGTGGTCTGAAAGGAAATATTGATAGGTGCCAGATGATAATGGATAATGCGGTCAATATCATGGTCACTCATATTGGTAAGAGTCACATAATTTCCCTGCAGAAAGGACAGCCTGGAATCATCATCCTTAAAGTACAGAGTTTCCCGCATGCCCGGAGGCATCTGGTCAATAAAACAGAATACACACTTATTGCTACAGGAACGGTAACGGTCCATAAGAGGATTCTCAAAGTCAATGCCCAAGTCCTCCTGATACTCCTTCTCTACTTCCAGCTCCCACTCCTCGCCGTTTTTCTTTTTCACCAGAAGCTCTATATATTCATCGTTCACCAGATAATGATAATCAAAAACATCTTCTATTTTTTCGCCGTTAATGGAGAGCAGCTCATCTCCCGGCTCCAGCTCCAATTCCCAGGCAATGCTGTTCTCCTGTACCCGGGAAATGATGTGTCTGCATTCTTTCATAAAGTACCTCTTTTATTAAAAACGGATTTCAGAAACGGGAGACTTTTCACCTTCTCCGCCTGCCCGTTATTTCCTATAATACCAACAATAGAATAAAAAAGCAATAATTTTTCCTTGACGGCTCTGTAGGTCGAATGTTATAACTTTATGTATAATATTGTCAAATATATGTAAATGGAGGTCATTATGGTCAATATCAGTTTGCTGGAAAAATCCATTCCAGTGGCCCCTATCAAAATTGCAGCACTGAAAAGCTGCGCTTCATTAGCAGCACAGGTAGATTCCCATCTGGTACAGTTCCGAAGAGAGCTGGACTCTCACAATCAATCCGGATTAAATTTCCGGGGGTATGCGGAGGATACCTTCCTCATTGAATGCAGCTGTCCTCGTTTTGGTTCCGGTGAGGCGAAAGGCATTATCGGCGAATCCATCCGGGGTACGGATATGTTTATCATGGTAGACGTATGCAATTACAGTTTAACATACAAGATGTGCGGGCACATCAATCACATGTCTCCTGATGACCATTATCAGGATTTAAAGAGAATTATCGCCACAGCTGCTGGCAAGGCTCACAGAATAAACGTAATCATGCCTTTCCTGTATGAAAGCCGCCAGCATAAGAGAAGCAAAAGAGAATCTCTGGACTGCGCTCTTGCCCTTCAAGAGCTGGTGCAGATGGGAGTATCTAATATCATTACTTTTGACGCCCACGACCCCAGAATGCAGAATGCAATTCCTCTTTCCGGGTTCGACAACTTTATGCCCACTTACCAGTTTCTGAAAACCCTGTGTGCTTCTATCCAGGATTTTAAAATTGATAATGAGCATTTGATGATTATCAGCCCTGACGAAGGCGCTATGCAGAGAGCTGTATACTTTTCCAATATCCTGGGAGTAGATATGGGAATGTTTTATAAACGCAGGGATTATTCTACAGTAATCAATGGAAGAAATCCTATTGTGGCTCATGAATTTTTAGGAGATTCTGTGGAAGGGAAGGATGTAATCGTCATTGACGACATGATTTCTTCCGGAGAAAGTATGCTGGATGTGGCTAAACAGTTAAAGGACAGAAAGGCCAGACGTGTCATTGTCTGCACAACCTTTGGACTTTTCACAGACGGTCTGGAAAAATTCGACGAATACTATGAAAAAGAATATATCTACCGGGTCATCACCACAAACTTAAATTACAGGAATCCGGAACTTCTGTCACGCCCCTACTATCTGGAGGCTGATATGAGCAAGTATTTGGCCAGCATTATGGACATTTTAAACCATGATTTATCTGTAGAAAAGGTCCGCAGCACCACCCAGAAAATCAACCAGCTTCTAAACAGAAACTGATAGCCAGGGTTTGCCCCATGAAGCATCTATCGGGAATATTTATACCTTTATTCCTGACAAGTGCTTTATGGGGCATTTTATATGGCAAAAAATAAGCAGCTCCATAGATTTTCACTCTATGAGACTGCTTATTTAATATGTAATACCGCTATTTTTACTTCTTTGAAGATTTCTTTACCTCGGCCTTAGTTTATCTGATATACATCAGCCGAACCTCTTCCGAACTGAAGAGCCTCTGCGTGGGTATTAAAGAAAATATCCACATGTCCGTAAGCGGTTCCTCTATCCTCTACTGTGTATACATTGCCATTGATTAAAAGCTTGGTTCCGAAAGGAACTCCTCCCATGGCAACAGTTCTTCCTGCAGAAGCTGTTGTACCGCTGGCAGTAATACTGTCAGCCTTACCGCAGCACTGGGCACATGGGCAATAACCGGTAAGGGTAAATCTTCCCAGATATTTCTTGCCGCTGCTGTCCTGTGAAGAATTGCTCTCCTGAGAACCGGAATTACTTCCGCTCTGAGATGTACTTCCCTGAGACTGACTGCTGCTTCCTGTACTCTGAGACGGTGCAGATGAAGCCTGTCCTCCCTGAGACTGGCTGTTCTGACTCTGGCTGCTTCCTGTATCGGATGCACTGCTCTGAGCCTGCTGCTGGGCTAAGATAGCTGCGGCCTCTTCGTCTTTCTGCTGTTTAATCAATGAGTTAATGGTATCTGTCTGGCTGGCAATCTGGCTCAGCAGTTTATTCGCATTGCTCTGCTCTGCCGAGATTTGGCTCTCGTAATCTTTTACCTGTACATATGTACTCTCCATAACTGTATTGATTTCATCCTGTTTTTCCAGGCTTTCCTGCTCCAGCTCTTTCAGTTTTTCCTGCTCCTTGCGGATGCTCTCTTCCTTGTTCTGGATTTCCTCTGTAGTTGCCTTGTACTCTTCCAGCATGTTTCTGTCATACTCTGTAATCTTTGACATATTCTCTGCCTGGCTCAAAAAGTCTGTTAAATCTTTGGCTGACAAAAGCATCATTACATAAGAGTCTTCTGCATTTTCATACATGTACTGAATACGCAGCTTCATATCCTTATACTGGTTTGCCTCCTTTTCCTTGGCGGCCTCCAGTTCCACTTCCAGCTTGTCCAGGGTTTCCTGTTTCTCCTGGGACTGATTCTGGATGTCCTGTAAATTCTCCCCTAATTCGCTGAGCTGCTGATTCAGCTCTTTCAAGTACCCCTCTAAATCGCCCTTTTTCGCTTCTAAGCTGTCGATTCTTCCTTGGGCATCACTTAACTTTTTCTGGTTTTCCTGCTGCGCATTCTGTGTCTCCGTAATTTTCTTCTGGGTGGCCGAAGCGTAACAAGGGGTAGCAACCAGGCTGGCCGCTAAAAGACCCAAAAGCAGGCTTGTACTTGTTTTTTTCCTCATAATCAAAGCTCCTTTTCACTAACGAGTTTGATTATAACATAGATTTTTCATTCTGAACAGCACTTTTTCATCTTTTTGTAATATTTATGTAATATCGCCTATTGGGTTTTGTAGTTTTTATGCAATTATTCCATTGACGGGCGAATTCCAAGGAAAGCTGACAGATTTCCCCTTTTTCCCTGGCTGGCTCTGTGGGAAAATAGCAGATTGGAATTACAACAGGTACAGATGCCCGGGAACAAAATATGCTCCGGAGAAACTCCTGCCTCTAAAAGTACAATCTCGTTAGCCCTCCAAAGATTTAACTGGTATTTTCCCGGTTTCTTTTCATAGAGTAGTTCCGGCTCCTGTGCATGGTCTGGGAACTCTTCCTGAAACTCCAGGGCCACATCCAGGCTTACCTCATAACATTCCTGGCAGATAGAGGGCCCTATAGCCGTATAAAGCTGGGAGGGCTCTGTATGGTAATGTTTTCTCATCTGCTCCACCATATGGGCTCCGATTCGGGCCACTGTGCCTCTCCATCCGGAATGTGCCAGGCCTACTGCCCTGTGGACAGGGTCTATAAAAAATAGGGGAACGCAATCTGCAAAAGAGGTTATCAGGGTAACTCCTTCCTCATTGGTCATCAGGCCGTCCACATCCTGGTAATCCAGCGGTTTAAGAATCCCCTTTCCTCCATCCTCTCCTGTAACCATCCGAATATTGGCGGTATGGGTCTGCTGGGAGCACACTGCTTTTTCCAGTGAAAAATTCAGAGCTCCGGCTATACGCCTGTAGTTTTCCAGCACACACTCATCTCTATCCCCTCTCTGGAAGCTTAAATTCATAGAACTATAGATTCCCTGGCTCACCCCGCCCAGTCTGGTGGAAAATCCATGATAAAATTCCGGCAGCATTTCAAAATCCGGGTAGGACAAATAGGT
>CABSEJ010000123.1 GCA_902476765.1 uncultured Blautia sp. | reverse complement strand
GTTGTCGTCAATCGACGTAGCCACCGCTACGCCTCATTCCTCCGCCTTGCAGAATGAAAATTCATTCTACGTCATTATGCTGAAAATGAACGTGCCAGTACACTAGTAGGAAATTCAGAGAATTTCCTACTAGAACAAAAAAAGACCCCGCCCCTAAGGGACGAAGTCATAATTCCGTGGTACCACCCTTGTTCCTGCCTCTTTCCAAGGCAGGCACTTTGCTTCTGTTTAACGCACAGTCTACGGCATTTCCTACTCATTTTTCAAAAACGCAGCTCCAGTGTGAATCTCAATGCCTATCTGAACTGAGGAAGGCTTTCAGCCGGCGACCCTCCATCTCTGACAGAAAATAAACATCTACTTGCACTTTCTCAGCCTTTTCTTTATGTCTGCTACCTATTGTAGCCATTTTGCCTCATTCTGTCAAGATTTTCTTTTCCGCTTTCTCTCTTTTTCTTCTGTTACTCCTGTTCTTCCTCTTCTTCTCCCTCATCCTCTTCATCTTCCTGCCGGGTAAGCAGCTCATACTCTTTGCGAAGAGTTTCCGCCGCAATCTTATGAACCCAACGGAATTTTTCCTCGAAGTAGTGGTTGACCTGGGCCCCTATCATGACAAACATCATACAAAAATACATCCACAGCAAAATCAAGATAACCGTCGTCATACTGCCATACATATTAGAAGCACCGTTAAACACATCAATGTACAGAGAAAAGCAAAAGGAAAAGGCAGACCAGCAAACCGCTGACAAAATAGCCCCCGGCAGCTGACTTCTTAACGTAGCCTTTCTGTTTGGGATAAATTTATACATAATTAAGAAAACCAGAGACAGCAGACTCAGGGTAATCACTACCCTCATACTGATAATCATAGCCACCAGAGTATCCAGAAAAGGTAAACGCTTACTCAGCTCCCGCTGAAGACTGTTTCCGAAAACCTGTAAAATCAAAGTAAGAATAATGGAAATTACAAAAACCAGAGTATACAGTACCGAGCGTAGCCTTGTCATAAGATAATTACGAGTCTCTTTCACCTGGTAAATAGAATTAAATCCATTGGTCAGCGCCTGTATTCCCTTTCCTGCAGACCAGAGAGCAATCACTGCGGAAATAGGCACCACGCTGAGAGACTTGGCGTATACCTCTCCTACTACGCTGAGAATAAAGCCCTGAAAATTAGCAGGACAGATACGGGTTACCGCATTCAGTACCTCATCTTTTGTGAGAGGCGTATATCTGACAGAAGTCATCAAAAGCAGCATAAAAGGAATAAAAGACAATATGATAAAATAGGCGGCCTGGGCTGCGTATGCAGTCACATGCTTGCTGCCCATATTCTCCATAAAATCCCGAAAGAACTTTATCAGTTTTTTGATTCTTTCCATCTCATCATCCCTCTGTTTCTTTTATCCCCGGCTACTTTTCAGCGGCAATATCTTTAATATTCCCAATTTCCACGTCCTTATAAAAATAGGTGAGGATTTCCTCATAATTTTTCCCCGCTTCAGCCATTCCCCTGGCTCCGTTCTGGCTCATTCCCACACCATGCCCATAGCCGCCGCCCTTTATCACATAAGCCGTCAACTGCCCCTGGTCATCCCGTGTTTCTTCCAGACTGAAATAAGCGCTGGGAAGAAGAGAACTTCCTTTCACCTGAGAGCCGTCCTGCCGTGTTATGGAAAGTCCCTTAGGAGCCAAAACACTGCGGATGTCATATTCACTGTGGATTTCCTTTTCTCCCTGGTCCGTATAAAGAGCCAGATTCAGCACTGCTTCCCCCTCTCCCTTTTCCCGGATTTCTACCCCGGTGATGGAATGAATTTCTCCGTACATTACCTGAGCATTTTCCAGAAGCCGGGCCATGGGAAGGGTTACCTGCCACTGATACCAGGGTTCCCCGGAATCATAAGTACAGTCCACGCTTTTCAAGTACGAAGCCGGTGCCGCTGCCTCCCATACTTCATCTGTACTGGTTTTTCCATGGGAAGTAGAAAAATAGTAGGCATTGATAGGAGAACCGTTATTCAATAGAATCTGTCCCCTTGTATCTTCCACTGCCTGAGAGGCCGCCTGGTCTTCTCCACTGTTTTGATATACCTGAAAAGAAACACTGTCATCCACCTGAGCGCCCAAATCCTCCAGACTGCTGCCCTCCATCTGAACACAGGCATAGGTTCTGGCACAGACAGCCTGAGCCTTCAGAGCTTCACTGGGATAGGAAGCAGGCATTTCACTGGGAACCACTCCCCGGAGATAATCTTCTAAAGGCAGAGTATTCACCATCCGAAGTCCCTTATCATCCTTATAAATGGTCAGACTTCCCAAATAGGCCGGGTTACCCTGTCCCCGGCTTATAGACATTACCTGTATCCGTCCCTCCTGCTGCTGAGGGGTCAGGGTAAGACTTCCTCCTGCCAGCTCCGGGCTGTCCGGACTCAAATTCAAGGTTTCCTGGTCCTGAAAGACCTGCCCTGTGTCCTCCACCTGGCAGCTGCCCTGGAAACACAGGGAAACCTGCTGATGATAGTAGCTTTCATAACCGCTGCTCATCAGCAGTACCCTTATATTTGTCTCCTGGGATGCCGCAGGCAGAGATTCCTCTCCTCTTTCCTCAATGGTCTGCTCCTCAGTCTGAAGAACAGAAGGTTTTTCCTCTCCATTGCTCTGAGAAACAAAAGTACGGGCATCTGCCGTTTCTGCAGAGCTGTCCTCTATTACTGCTTTCTCTGAAAAATCATGGGCCTCCTCAAATGGAATTCCGGCGCTGGCCCATTCATTTTCCTTCAGCGCATACTCTCTGAGAATTTCTGCTTCAGCGCTGCCTTTCTTTTCGCCCGCCTTTCCAGCGCACCAGACAATCAAAATTCCGGCAAGAGCCGCAAGTATGATTAGAAGTTTCCACTTAATTCTGTCTTTCCAATCCATACTTCCAGTATATGTACTTTTAACAATGAAAAGAACTCCTACATAGAGTTGGCAAAATCTACTATTTTCGCCAGTTCTATACTAAATCAGAGAAAAACGGTAAATCGTCTCTGTATCATAAGGCTCTCCGGCCTTCAGCACCGGGCTCTGGAAATTCTTCTGGTTACAGGAATCCGGATAGTATTGGGTTTCCATGCAAAAACCGCTTCGTTTCTCATACACACATCCGGCTTTTCCCTTTTCGTGTTCAATGAAATTTCCGATATAAAACTGCATCCCCGGCAAATCTGTATAGACCTCCATCACAATTCCTGAAGCTTCTGACACCACCTTGGCCGCCTGTCTCATTGGCCCTTTTTCTCTGGTCAAGGCATAATTGTGGTCATAGCCGCCCCCAAACTGAAGCTGCCAAAAATCTGCTTCCAAATCCTGTCCGATTTTCTTGGGCGAAGTGAAGTCCATAGGCGTTCCCGCTACCGGTGCTATCTCTCCTGTAGGAATGGCCTCACTATCAGAAACCGGTGTATACTCAGGGGCAAAAATCTGTACCACATGGTCCAGAAGAGCCTCTCTGCCTGCTCCATGTCCTGCCAGATTGAAATAGGAATGGTTGGTCATATTTGCTATGGTGTCTTTATCGCAGCTTCCCTGATAGTGAAGTTTAATTTCATTGTCGCCGGTCAGTTCATATGTTACATGGCAGGTGAAATTTCCCGGAAATCCCTGGTCCCCGTCAGGACTGAAAAGCCCCAGCGTGATGCTGTTCTTTTCTTCGTCCAAAGCTTCCACCTTCCACGTCCTGGTACGACACCAATCCGGGCCGCTGTGAAGATTATTTTTGTTATCATTCACTGCAAGTTTGTACTCTTTTCCATTTAAACTAAATTTAGCCTCCCCGATACGGTTTCCGTTTCTTCCGATTACTGCTCCGAAGTGACAGGGATTGTCATAATATCCCTCTGCACTGTCATAGCCCAGCGCCACATCCCTTACAGCACCATCTTTATCCGGCACAAGAATCTTTACCAGGGTGGCTCCAAAATCACAGACCCCTATACTCATTCCATTTTGATTGCTCAGTTCATACAAAAAAACTTCCTGCCCATCCGGGCTTTTCCCAAATGCCTGTTTTTTAATACCCATGCTTCTTCTCCTCCAGAAAATTCCTATGAAATAAAAAAGCTGCCACATTTTACCTTTATGCGGCGGCTCTCTCATTTCTCTTTTCGTCCCAAGGTGCCGTTTCCCATCTTCTGACTCCTAGCCTAGGCCAGGTGGGCAACCGCAGCCAGTCCGCTGTCTTCCGCTGCGCAATGACGGCCTGACATTAGATCTGGCGATATAGGAATCCCGTTTAAAGTAATGTAGGTTCAAAAATAAATGGGAGTCTCGAACACCCCAGGACTTATCACGTTTTCATTATACTCTAGTATATGGAGAATTTCAACAAAAATGCACAGATTATGTCAGAAAAAAATACCATTTTGTTAGAGTATCCTCCGTTTTCCGCAAGATTGGCAAATTTATTGACAATTCACCGTTTTGCATCTTTCCTGTATATATTCCATGCAAATATTCCGTATCTCTTCCATAGACCGGGCTGCATTTTCTTCTCTGTATTCCATCCGGTCAATATTATTATTTATGTAATCATGCTCCAGAATATACCGGAAGCTGGAGGAAAAATTCAAATCAAAAATAAAGGCCAGATAGGAAATCCACATATCCAGATGGGTTTTTCTCTCTCCTCTCAGAAGACACCTGTGATTTCTCACTGCCTCCAGTACCTGAGACGAAACCTGTTCCTTCTCCACCACTTCCTTGGACACATCAAAATGAGCCTCCAGGCTTTCCGTTGCCTTTACCCTGAAATTATCCAGCTTATCTGCGTCTCTGATAATCCTACAGTGCAGCAGAATCCTTTCTTCCTCCATATCCGGAAGTTCATAAGCAGAATGCCAGGCAATAGCCTGACGGATAATTTCATCAAATTCCCTGGTTCTGATAAACTCCTGAATCCTGCCCTCCTTGAACAGCACCTGCACGCCAAAGGAAGCATGGTCAAATCTGTTGTCGTCATAGCTGTTAAACAGTCTGAGCTGTTCAAACCTTCCGATATCATGGAGCAAAGCAATGAGAAGGGCCAGCTCATGGTCCTCCTCATTTATTTTTTCCTGGGTACAAATATAATCCGCCGCTTCTACCACACAAAAGGTATGCACCTTCTTTAGATGAATCTTCGGGTCCTTTTGGTCATAATCCTCCAGGTAACGGCGAAAGCTGTTTTTTGCAAAGGTTAAATCTATTTTTCCCATTATTTTTGAATCCCCAGTATCTCTTTTACAATTTCCGGCATATGCTCCGGGTCTGTCACCCTATTGTGGCGCACAGAAGCTGTACGGATTTCCTGGATAGCCTTTGGAAGCTTCACTCCGGAAAGCTCCTGAAGCTGGTCTGCCAGAGTAAAATCATCCATATCTTCGTACTTAGAATCAATGGCAGTCATAACGCTTCTTGTAAATTTATAAGGGCTGGCCGTGGAGGCAATGATTGTTTTTCTTTTGTCCTTGCTGTCTTCCAGATACTTCCCATACACAGCTGCAGCCACTGCCGTATGAGTATCCAGAACATAATGGTTTTTCTCAAAGAAATCCCGGATAGTCTGGGCCGTCTCCTCCTCTGTGGCATAATTGCCGTAAAACTCTCTAAGCCCTTCCTTCATGGTCTCTGTAATCTCATAACGGCCATCCTTAGTCAGAGCTTCCATCATCTCTCTGTTTTTCCGGCTGTCACTGCCGGCAATGCGGTAAATCAGCCTTTCCAGGTTACTGGAAATCAAAATATCCATAGAAGGTGAAGAAGTCAGAACAAATTCTCTGTTCTTATCATAGCAACCGGTCTGGAAAAAGTCATAAAGTACCTTATTTTCATTAGAAGCACAGATAAACTTCCCATAAGGAATTCCCATCTGTTTTGCATAAAAGGCTGCCAGGATGTTTCCGAAATTTCCTGTGGGGACTACTGCATTAATCTCTTCCCCAGCCTGAATCTCTCCTTTCTGGAGAAGCTTCACATAAGCGTATACATAGTAAACCACCTGAGGTACCAGCCGTCCGATATTGATGGAGTTTGCAGAAGAGAACTGGAAGCCCGCCTGACTAAGCTCTTCTGCCAATTCCTTGTCATTAAACATTTTTTTAACACCGGTCTGGGCATCGTCAAAATTTCCGGTAATTCCTACTACATAGGTGTTTTCCCCCTTTTGGGTCACCATCTGCTTTTCCTGAACCGGGCTGACTCCGTTCTTAGGGTAAAATACAATGATTTTAGTTCCCGGAACATCTGCAAAGCCTGCCATTGCTGCCTTCCCTGTATCCCCCGAGGTTGCTGTAAGAATCACAATCTTGTTTTCCACATGGTTTTTTCTGGCAGCCGTAGTCATCAGGTAAGGAAGGATAGACAAAGCCATATCCTTAAAAGCAATGGTAGGTCCATGGAAAAGCTCCATAATATAAGCTTCCCCTTCCTTTACCAGCGGAACAATCTCCTCTGTGTCAAATTTACTGTCATAAGCTCCGGCTATACAAGCCTTTAACTCCTCTTCTGTAAAATCAGTGAGAAAACGGCTCATTACCTGATAGGCAACTTCCTGATAACTCATCTGGGAAAGCTGTTCCAGAGAAATTTCAAGCTTAGGAATTTCCTGGGGCACAAACAAACCGCCGTCCTCTGACAGACCTTTTAAAATAGCCTGAGAAGCTGTTATTAAATCTCCGTTTCCTCTTGTACTTTTATATAATACCTGCATTGTTTTGTCCTTTCTCTAGGGATACGTATAAAAATCATGAACTCCGTGGTTAAATAAAAACTTCAAATCCCTTTTAAACCAGGCTACGTTATCTTTGTCAGCATATGCTTCTTCTACGAAAAACAAAGCTCCCTGGGAATAATCTTCCCCGTCTATAGCCCGGTTCACTGCCTCTCGGGTATCCTGGGAAACGGTTACCGTATGGATTCTTCCGTCTGCAGTGGGAGAAAACTGGGTGCTTCCTCCTGTATTCTGCCATACCACCTCTGTGACTGTAGAAGGGAATTTGGGGCTCTTCATCCGATTAAAGATAACATTTGCCACCAATATTTTCCCCTTGGTATCTTCCCCGCCGGCCTCGGCCTCCACAATTTTCAGGAGTGTCTCATAGTCCTGATCCGACATAGTAAGATATTGCTCCGATACACCTATGGATTCTTCCTGAAGCATCTTCACTTCCTGAATTCCCTCTTCTGAAAAATCCAGGCTGGATTCCACCTCTCTGGGACTCACCCGCTGGCCTACCAGCACCACTTCAAAGGAGGTTCCCAGCCACGCCACCTCTGCCCGGGTATCCTGGCTGGTCAAAACTCCTTGTATAATAGTATCCAAACCCCAGATTTCATCTTCCTGGTCCCTGCTCTCCTTTTTTTCTTTTTTCTCTGCAGAAACCTCCTGATTTTTCCCCTGGGCATGGACATTGTGGCAGGAAAAGGCCAGAGCCGCCACTGCAACCCCACCCGCTATGTAGACAGCCTTTTCCCGTCTGTTTTTCCTGGATATTTTTTTTCTGCCAAGCCACGCTTCCGCTTGCTTCAGCAAGCTATGAATTCCGGCCAGAATTGTACAAATAATATTCATACCCTATTCCCTTTAGTTACTGTTGTTTTTCTAAAAAAAGCATTTCCAAAACACTTATCTGTTATTGATAGCCGTCACTAAGGCGTCAATAGAAGCCCTGATAATATCCGGATCCACACCTGCGCCCCAGGCCAGGCTGCCATCCGGCTTTTTGATTCCCACATAGGCGATAGCCTTGGAGCTGGAGCTCTGTTCCAGAGCATGTTCCTGATAAGTTACTAAATCATACTGGAAATCATAAGCTTTTTTCAATGCATTGCTCACCGCATTGAGACGTCCGTTTCCGGAAGCCTCCGTGGTAATCACCCTGCCGTTAAAAGAAGAGGTTACCTGAGTCACAATACCTCCGTCTTTCTGCTGGAAATGCACTTCTTTTATATCCAAAGGAGCTTTCACATTCTCGAAGGTCTTCTTAAACAGTTCGAAAATTTCTTCCGGCAGCAATTCCTTCTGGGTATGGTCGGAAACAGCCTTGGCTGTATAACCCATGGCTTCTCTCATCTTTGCCGGCAGATTCAGTCCGAATTTTGTCTCCAGAATATATCCTACGCCGCCTTTTCCGGACTGACTGTTGATACGGATAACATCTGCATCATAATTTCTTCCCACATCCTTCGGGTCGATAGGAAGATAAGGAACTGTCCAATGCTCTGGTTTCTTTTCTTCCAGCCAATGCATACCTTTGGCAATAGCATCCTGATGAGAACCGGAAAACGCAGCAAACACCAGAGAACCGCTGTAAGGGCTTCTCTCACTGATTTTCATTCCGGTAAAGCTTTCATATTTCTCACAAATTTCTGTCATATTAGAGAAATCCAGTTCCGGCTCTACGCCCTGGGAATACATATTCAGCGCCAGTGTTACAATATCCACATTTCCCGTCCGCTCGCCGTTTCCGAAAAGCGTACCCTCTATACGGTCTGCTCCGGCCAGAAGCCCCATCTCAGAATCTGCTACGCCGCAGCCTCTGTCATTGTGAGGATGAAGGGAAAGCACTACGTTTTCCCTGTATTTCAAGTTTTTGCTCATATACTCAATCTGGCTGGCATAAACATGGGGCATGGAATGCTGAACCGTAACCGGCAGATTGATAACAGCTTTTCTGTCTGCAGTAGGCTGCCATATATCTAAAACTGCGTTGCACACCTCCAGAGCGTATTCCGGTTCTGTACCGGTAAAACTTTCCGGGCTGTACTCAAAGCGGTAATTTTCATTGGCTTCCTCAGTCAGCTCCTTCAGCAATTTCGCTCCGTCTACGGCAATTTTCAAAATCTCTTCCTTAGACTTTTTGAAGACCTGCTCCCTCTGAGCCAGGGAAGTGGAATTATATACATGGACAATAACGTTTTTCGCCCCTTTGACTGCCTCAAAGGTTTTTTTGATAATATGCTCTCTGGCCTGGGTCAGCACCTGAATGGTCACATCGTCGGGAATCAGATTTTCCTCTATCAGGGTACGCAGAAAGGTATATTCTGTCTCAGAAGCAGCAGGAAAGCCAACTTCAATCTCCTTAAATCCAATTTTTACCAGCATTTTGAAAAACTCGATTTTCTGCTGCAGGTTCATGGGAATCACCAGGGCCTGGTTGCCGTCCCGCAAATCCACGCTGCACCAAATCGGCGCATGGTCTACATAATCCTTCTCGACCCAGTCTATACATTTTACCGGGGGAAGAAAATACTGCCTTTTATATTTACCGCAATTTTTCATTTTTCAATTCCTCCCTTTAATTTTAAGAATAACTTCTTTTTACCATACCATTTTAGGAGGAAAACGTCAATTCTTTTTGTCAATACACCCGGCCTTTTCTCATAGAAAAGGCTCCTATCGCCCATACGGCCTATTTTATTATTTTACCTTATGCTCTTCCATATACATATCCACTGTCCGCTTGCATTCTTTCACCGCATCTATATAATCACCTATATCTTCTTTATCTACAACGATACGGGAGTTTGACAGTTGCATAATAGAAAAATAGCTTGCAGGCCTTATAAAACCTG